>JBKJMK010000293.1:0-13002 GCA_046596005.1 Usitatibacteraceae bacterium
TAATTCACACCCACTCGGCCAAATGCAGAAAATTTCTCGGTGATGGGCACAATGCCGACCAGGTCCAGATTCAAGCCCCTTAATTTGATATTGCCGGTCAGCGATCCCAGCGGGATCGTCGTTGCGGTAAAGCCAAACTTACCCAAATCGAAATAGCCCCCCTCAAGCGCAAAATTCCTGTTGATCTGGTAGCCGCCAAAAATCTTATACCCGGAGTCGCGCTCATCATCGGCGATAGAGGTAGTGACAAAACCACTTCCCAACAGTCCGCTGGTAACCCTTATATCGTCGATTTTCGCTCTTGACTGGCCGAGGTTGATTCCACCGTACCAGCCGGCGTCACTTGCCACAACAAATGGGCTCGCAAATGTAGCGAGTGCCAGCAAACCCAGTGTCCCTGAGGCGCTTGAAAATTTCATTTTCTTCTCCACGAAAATTTAACAATTCTTGTGCCTGCTGCATTAGTGCAACGTGGGCAATTTTTGCCAGCTAAGTGCAACGTAAGCATTATGGCGCAGGCACATTAATGACAGTGTTCACCATCGTTACTGACGCACCCAACGAGAGTGCCCGACCGTTTAGTGTCAATATTGCCACGTTGCCGGCAGTGGAAAAAGATACGCCGGACTGGGAAATGATGGTGCCCACCATGGTGCCACCGCCGCCTGCATTGATGGTTGCGGCACTGCCGACCTGCCAAAAAACGTTCTTGGCTTGCGCCCCATTGGCCAGGATGACGCTTTGCGGGAATGCGGCGCCGGGGCCACCAACGGTGAGCGTGGTCGCCATTTGAAACACCCAGACGGCATTCGCGTTACCTTGCGCGTCGAGGGTGAGATTGCCGCCCTGTATCCTGAACGAGCCCGATGACGCTGTGTAAACGCCTGGCGCCAACACGAGGCTACCCAAGTTGCCGGCCCCTGGATCCGGGCCACCCGGTTGTGCCACCAGCGCGTTGTATGCGGCAAGCGCATCAGCACGCGCCTGGGTCGCAATCGCGAAAGTCGTTGCGGTGCCTTCGGAAGGACAGGCGACAGTCGGCGGTGGCGCAGCGGTGTAAATTTTACCGTTGACGGTGCCGACGTTGAGAGGCGTTTCTGTATAGGTACATCCTGGCCCGGCATCATGGAATCCGGTCACCGCCGTAGATACCGCGGTGGTGCCGAGGTCGCCGTTGACAACGGTAAGAAGCCCTTGATTCGTCACGCCGGCGGAACCCCCAAACGTGCCGAAGGTAGCTGCCGAACCGAGCGGTATCGGCGTGATATTTGCCGGTGGCAGGCAACTGCCCGTCGCGGGACCGGCGGTGAATGTCCATGAGAAATCGTTCGCCATTACGTTTGCCGGCACTGCCAGGTCCTTGACCCCGTTGGTACCGCCTTTAATCGTGGCCGTATAGATGACGCCTGACGTGAGCGGGTTTGCCGGCTTGAAAGTCGCTATTCGACCAGTCGCGACATCCAGTACCACTGACGACGCAATTACGGGGGTCATTGCGGGTGCTGGCCCGGTCACGGTAAACGTTGCTGTGGTAATCGACAGGGGATCCATCCGCAACCCGGAAGGCACGCTGAAGGTCGCGTTGATGCTCGCACCGGGACACACACCCGTCGCGTTCGCGGATGGGTTGGTACTGACAACCGAGACATTTGCCGGTGCGGTTGGGCCGGCGGTGGTAAATGTCCAGACATAATTGCTTGCTGCCGGCGATGTTGCCTGATTACCTGCAAGT
The DNA here is from genome assembly GCA_046596005.1 of Usitatibacteraceae bacterium. Taxonomy (GTDB): domain Bacteria; phylum Pseudomonadota; class Gammaproteobacteria; order Burkholderiales; family Usitatibacteraceae; genus UKL13-2. Next base: position 1,733 of record JBKJMK010000293.1, read on the forward strand.
GCGTTACCCGCCAGGTCGGTGGCCGCAGTGGTAATTGTGACGGTGTAGGTAGTACCGATCTGCAGTGGTGCCGTGGGCGTAAAGACCGCTGTTCTGGTGCCAACCGCATAGCTCACTGAGCCAGTGGGATTTACGCACGGTGCTGGACATCTCACCGTAAAACTACCTGCATTAATTGTTGCCGGTGCCATATCTTCACTGAACGCGGCGGTGATTGCCGTATTCGTTGCCACGTCGGCAGTCGGCCCGGGGATCGTCGTGACGGGGACGGTAGAGGTCACTCCGGGTCGGGTGGTGTCAGGCGCCATACCCGTTGTGAAAGTCCATACAAAGTTAGCGGCCAATGCAATGCCGGTTGTGTCGGTGGCCCCGGTGGTAATGGTGGCCGTACACACGGTGCTGATCGGTAAATTAGCGGCGGGCGTAAAGGTCGCAACGCGGCTTGCCGCGACATAGGCAACGGTTCCGGCCACGTTCGCGCCAAGCGGACATGCCAGCGTAAACGTTGAGGTGTTGATCGTTCCCGGCGCCATATCCTTGCTAAAGGCGGCGGTAATGATTGTATTGTTGACTGGTACGCCAGTAGCATTGTTGACTGGCGCAACGGCTGTCACGGTTGGCACAAGCACCGCGATACCGCCGGTACCCAGGATCGGGTCACGTCCTTGGTCACCCCCGCCACCGCAACCCGCCAACGACACCGTCAGCAGCATTCCCACAAACCAGGTCAGGTTTCTAAAACAACTGTCGAATTTTTTCATTATTTGCTCTCTAAATTTGTTTCAGGAAACCGTTTACGTCATGAAGCAACCCGCCTCAGCGCGCATGTTGACGTTTTGCACAGTCGCGCTGCTATCACGTTCAAATCGGGTCGGGTCTTGCAGGCAATCAACCATTTCACGATCAATCGTTATTGCAGGACCGACCTTCCAGAGGAAAACTCTTACTGGCGCGGTTCACCGTTACGGTTAACCGCAATCGTTGCCCCAGGGGCTGCGCTCATCTGTACCCGATGTTCGGTGCCGCGATAGTTGTACGTGACATCCCAGTAAGCTGGCGTGGTGCTCTCGACTGTTTTGCAGCGCTGCACGTCCCGATCGTATGTCGACGCGTCGCCACGGCCCGCGTTGCCGCCAATCAGGGCCCCTGCGACCGCACCACCGGCGGTGGCGACATCTTTGCCGCGTCCGCCACCAACCTGGTGACCAAGAACACCGCCAAGAAGCGCGCCGATAACTGCGCCGCCTACATTGGTATTGCCGCGCTGCCCTTCGCTAACCTGCTGACGCTCGACCCAACAGCGCTGTTCAGGCGGTCCCACCACGGCGCGCACGGAAGTAACCGGCGCTTCGTAGACGCGCTCGTTGGCACGCACGCGATAGTCGTACGTCGGCGCGGACAATGGCGTGGGTGCCTCGTTCTGGTAGCTCGCCTGCTGGTCTACCGGGCGCACCGAGGAAATCCGGTCATTCATGCCCAGCCCGCGCAGTGAGTCATAGCTACCTTGACGCAAGATGACGCATTTGCCCTCAAAGCGGGCGTCAGAACAGACTTGCCAGCGACCACGATCAACGACTACCGATGATGCGCGATCGTTATATCCCTGCCGCTCGAAGTTTGCGACTTGTCTTTCGGTGGTGAACGCGCGTCCACGAAAACCGTCGTGCTCATAGAATGTAATCTGTGCTGCTGCTTGGGTGGCGAGGAACACGGTTGTCGCTCCCAGTGCGGCCTTTAATTTCCAGTTCATAGCTAATCCTTTAAGTGGTTCCCGCGTGAAAAATACGCGCTCAGTGTGATGACCTTGACAATTGAAATGTGCGGGCATCACTCGCAGTCATCAGGTAATCTGAATGTGCGTCGCACGCCAAAAGTCAGTGATATGCGCCTGACAATATTTAAATCCTGATGATTCTCTAACCCCCGTACCTTATGCGGGTTATACGCATTCAACTATCGGCTGCCGCCTACACTTCTGTGGGACATTTGCGCATCTGGCTGTAGTCATACGCTGACGATTTAGCGCATGCCCGGTAGCACATGAACTTTCACTTCGACCGCGTGCGCCTGCCGATCATCGACAAGCGGAATCGACTGGTCTGCTTGCAGGACGCCATCTACCGTCACGCGTATCTCGCCGATCTGCTCGCCTTCAGCATCGTGTGTTTGTGAAACGGCAATGTGGTAAACCGTGTTCCGGTAGCGGTAGTGCATCGTGAAGCCCGGCCAATCCACCGGCAGGCAAGGCGAAAAACGCAGCTTATCCACTTCAAGTCTCAAGCCCAGAAGCGACTCCACGATGAGGCGATACATCCACCCGGCCGAGCCCGTGTACCAGCTCCACCCACCCCGGCCAGTGTGCGGCGGGACAGCGTAAATGTCGGCCGCGATCACGTACGGTTCAACTTTGTAGGTTGCGATTTCATCTGCAGATCTCGCATGGTTCACCGGGTTGATCATGGTCGTGAGCTCCCAGGCGCGCCGACCATCGCCCAGCGCTGCAAATGCCATTGCCGCCCAGATTGCCGCATGGGTGTATTGCCCGCCATTCTCCCGAACGCCCGGTACATAGCCTCTGATATAGCCGGGATCCAGATGCGCCTTGTCAAAAGGCGGATCCAACAGTTGAACGATTGAAGTATCACGACGAACCAGACGGGTATCCATTGCGCTCATTGCGATGCGCGCGCGGGTGGCATCGCCAACGCCCGATAACACTGACCAGCTTTGCGCGATGGAATCGATTTGGCATTCCTCATTGCTCGCCGACCCGAGTGGCGTCCCGTCGTCAAAGTAAGCGCGGCGATACCATTCGCCATCCCAGCCATGTTTTTCGATATTCTGTGCAAGCCTGGCCTTCTGGTCCATGCAGTGCTTGGCGAAGGGTGCATCGCCATGCAGATGTGCAATTTTTGTGAACTGTGCGAGTACCTCACAAAGGAAAAAGCCCAGCCAGATGCTTTCGCCTTTGCCGTGTTTGCCTACCATGTTCATGCCATCGTTCCAGTCACCGGAGCCGATGAGCGGCAAACCGTGCGCCCCAAATCTGAATCCTCTCTCGATGGCGCGCACACAGTGTTGATACAAACTTGCCGTTTCTTCAGCCCGACCGGGCAGATCGTAATAAGAATCGTCGCCGGGATTTACCTGCCGCCCCTCAAGGAAGGGGATGGATTCACTCAGCACACCGGTGTCCCCTGTGGCGAGGACATAGCGGCTCGTCGCCAATGGCAGCCAGAGGTAATCGTCCGAGCAATGCGTACGCACACCCCGACCTGAAGGTGGATGCCACCAATGCTGAACATCCCCCTCGCGAAATTGCCGGCTCGCACACAGCAAAATCTGCTCTCGCATCAGTTGCGGTGTGGCGTGGATGAGTGCCATGACGTCCTGAAGCTGGTCGCGGAAGCCGAACGCACCGCCTGATTGGTAGTATCCGCTGCGCGCCCACAGGCGACAGGCCAGCGTTTGATACACGAGCCAGCCGTTAACCAGCACATTGATCGACGTATCTGGTGTTTCCACCTGAACTGCGCCCAGCGTGTACTGCCAGTACTGGCGTACCTTTTCCAGCGCCTCATGCGCCGCTGCCGTGCCACGACAACGCTGTAGCAGCTTGCGCGCGTCGTTGATGCTATGCCCATCGCCAAGTCTGAAGATCACTTCGCGCTCCTCACCTTCGGCCAGTTCAAACACAACCTGAATAGCAGCACACGGATCCAGGGCGGCACCGACCTTATTGGAAAGGTGCGACCGCGTCATGGCCGCAGGATTGCCAAGCGTGCCGTTGCGCCCAATGAACTCTGCGCGATCCCCGGTAAAGGTGCGGGTGGTATCGTCGACGTCGAAAAACGCGACCCGATCAGCAAACTCGGTGTTGTATGCGTTGCGTGCACACAATGCGCCACTGAGCGGGTCGATTTCTGTGATCACATGCATGGCCGATTTCGACTGCAGGTCGCCCAACACCCAGGTAACAAAGCCCGTCGCGGAAAGTCGGCGCCCACGATTTGACTCGTTGCGCACTTTCAAAACCGAGAATTTGACCGCGTCGTCGAGTGCCACGTAAACGGAAAGCTCCGAGCGAATGCCGCCCTCTGTATGCTCGAAGATGCTGACGCCAAATCCGTGACGACTCAGGTAGGAATCAGTACCACGACAGGGAAGCGGCGTAGGCGACCAAAAATAGCCGCTCTCTTCATCGCGCAGATAGAAAGCTTCGCCACTTGTATCGCTTACCGGGTCGTTGTGCCATGGCGTAAGGCGGAATTCGTGGGCATTCTGACTCCAGGTGTAGGCCATGCCGCTATCGGAGATGACCGTTCCAAAGTACCGATTCGCCAGTACGTTCACCCACGGTGCAGGTGTTGTCTGCCCCTGCACGGACGTGATGACATACTCGCGCCCATCAGGTGTGAAGCCACCGAGTCCGTTGTGAAACAGCAAATTGTTGGCGGGCGGCAAATGTGGAACAGCTGCGGGGACGTCGGCACGCTGTGCCCGGATCTGCTTGAAGCGCGGTAAATTCAAATGTGGTGCGCGCACTTCCATGAGGCTGCGCCGATTGATCTGCTCATCCAGTGCGCCACGCTGGTCGCTAATGATGGCGCGCGCTACCGACTCGAAGAGGCTGCGGTCTTCAATCGACATGTGCTCCGCAGACCGCACAAAAATACCACCCGGTCGGTCGATCACATGCGCTTCAATGCCGGCCGAAATCAGCCCCATGATTTGTTCCTGAAGCAATTGTCGGTAACCGCCGCGATCCTCGTTCCAGACCACCAAATCCACCACCAATCCCTTCAGGCGCCAATAGGCGTGGGCCTGCACCAGCTGGCGCACCAGTTCGATATTGGCAGGGTCGCCAATTTGCAACAGTACGATTGGCAAATCGCCGGAAATTGCGTAACCCCAGAGGCCGGATTGGGCGCGGCGGTTTTTCACCAGTACGCTCGGGTCCCCCCGCAGCGCGGCGTTGGCATAGATGACGCAATTGGCAAGGCGCATATAGATCTGTGCGTCGGTCTCAGTGGCATTGATTTGCCGCAGCACCACCTGACTATGCGTCCACGCCAATTCAAAGACGCGATCCGCGAGCCGTCGATCCTGGTATTTCTCGACCAAACGCAAGGCTGCGTCACGGCTTTCGCTGACTCCCGAAACCATATCGATGGTTACCGACTGTTGCGGATCGAGGGTAATTTGGTAGCGGATGGCGACGATCGGATCCAGCACCGAGCCCTGGCTGCCGGAGAGCGCCCCGGCGTCTCCCGGAGTACCCATCACCCGGGGCGCGGCGACAGTGCGGCCACGGCCAATGAACTGCATACGATCAGTCTCAAATGAGACTTCGCCCATATCGGCGCCGTGAACGGCCATCAGGTGAAACATCCACGGTGCCTGTTCATCAAGCGAGCGTGGCCGGCGCGTACAAAGGATCGCTTGCCGCTGCTCGATGATTTCCGTTTGAACGAAAAGATTGCTGAATGCCGGATGCAGTGCGTCCGCAGCCGGTTCGGCAAGCACCACCTCAGCGTAACTTGTGACGTCAATTGTGCGACGCACCCGCGCGCAGTTGGTGATGTGCACCCGCCGCAGTTCCATGTCGTCTTCCGGCGAAACAACGATCTCGGTATGCGTACTGTAGTCATGGTCGCGGCGGCGAAACTCTGCTCTCCCTTCCGAGAAAATCACTTCGTACGTTTCCGCTCGCTTGAGCGTCGGCTGATGGGTATTCGACCAGAACGCTCCGCTCGTGAGATCGCGGACATAACAAAACATGCCCCAGTTGTCGCAAGTCGTGTCCTCGCGCCAGCGGGTAACGGCGAGACCTTTCCAGCGGCTGTAGCCGCCGCCCGCGTTTGTCACCATCACGTGATAGTTGCGGTTCGATAACAGCTGCACTTCGGGCGTCGGCGTGGTGGCGCTGTTGATGACACGCACCGGTGCCTGGTGATCGAAATCGGTGGCACGAGTGGAGGAAAAGCGGGCAGTGTGCAACTGAAACGCGCCCGCCTTGGGTATCCGCTCCTGTAGCAACAAGGTCGTCGCCTGAAACATCGGATCTGACTCAAAGCGCTTTTGCATCGGACGGTCAAGGAGCAGATACGCCAGCGATAAAAAAACCATGCCCTGGTGGTGCGCCATGAAAGAACGAATGACCACGCTTGATTGCCCACGCGGCAGACGTGATGGTGTGTAATCGACGGCTTCATAAAAACCGAATTTTCCTGCCAACCCCTCACTGGCGAGCCGCTGCAGATTCACGCACGCCTGCTCCGGGGCTATCATCAGCGCAAGCGCCGAAGCATAGGGAGTAACCACCAGATCATCGGCCAGTCCGCGCTTTAAGCCCAAGCCGGGCACGCCGAACGCGCGGTATTGGTAGTTGAGCGCGGCATCGACCGTGTTGTAGCCGGATTCCGAAATGCCCCACGCCACATTGCGCTGTGCCCCATAGGCGATCTGCCGTTCGACTGCCGCGTGGTAGGTGCTGTCGAGCAGCGTGTTCTCAAACGTTGGCATTACCAGCAACGGCATCAGGTATTCAAACATCGAACCGCTCCAGGACACGAGCGCCGGCTCACCGCCGGTGGGTGTGAGCAGGCGGCCAAGGGCGAACCAGCTTTCCTGAGGCAGTTGCCCCTGCGCAATCGCCACGAAACTGCACAACCTCGCTTCCGACGCCAGCATGTCGTAGTAACTTGCGTCCAGACGGTTCTCGCTAACGTTGTAGCCGATCGTGAGCAGATGGCGCGCTTTGTCATACAGGAAGTCGAGTTCCATTGCGGCCAGTTCGCTTAAACGCTGTGTCAGGCGTTCGATTTCACGCATCCGCTGCTGCGCGCTGCGGCTGGCGACGTCAAGGTGGTTCCTGACCGCATCAAACCACGCGCGTTCCTCTGGAGACCACTCAGGAACCAGTTGCTGCTCGATGGCTGACAGCCACCGTTGGTCGTTGGTCGCCAGTTCGCGCAGTGTTGGAATCTTGATCGTATCAAACAAATGCCGGCTTCTGACCGAGGCACTCGGCAGCGTTATCCATGGCGCGAGCAGCGTCAGTTCTTCGAGTGCATTGCGGCATTGCCTGGTAAACGCCTCCGCCCACCACTGCGCCTCATCCACCGGTGCTTCAGCACTAACGGGATCCGTGGCGGTTGGCATCAGCGCGGCGGCCAGCGCCTCGCCAGACGTCGCCAACCGGGCCAGCCACGTGTATGCCGCAAGAAGCGTGGTCGGCCGACTGTCGCACGCAGATGCCAGCTCTTTCTCAAGTTGACTGAGTAGCGAGCGTGCAGCGGGTTGCGCTTCCGCAGCGGTGTCCGAAAGCAATCGCAGCGTATCGCGCACGCCGTCAAACATTCGCGCCGCGATAATTTTGTCATCTGGCAGCGCGAGCAGTCCTGGCCGCAAGGTAAGCAAATGACCTGCGAGGTTTCCGCTATCCACCGATGAAATATAGAGCGGTGCCAGCGGCTGCAGCGATTGTGTGTCGTACCAGTTGTAGAAATGCCCTTCATGCCGCGACAAGCCGACCATCGTCGCCAGGGTATTCGCGGTGCGTTCGATGAGGGTCCCGGTCGCGATGTAGCCGAAGTCGTAGGCCGACAAATTGGCAAGCAGGGCGAGCCCCATGTTGGTCGGTGACGTGCGGTGCGCCACCACGCCAACCGGGTGCTCCTGGAAATTATCCGGCGGTAACCAATGATCTTCGGGGCCTACGTAGGTCTCGAAGAACGCCCATGTTCTGCGCGCATTTTTTTGCAGAAAAATAATCTGCTCGGCGCTCAGTCTCGCTTCACGGCGCGCGCGCGGCAGACTGGTCCACCAGGCGATTGCGGGCGAAGCAATCCACAAAAATAATATCGGTATGGCCACTGCCAGCGTGGCCGGCGCGGCGGCGGCAATATAGACGGCCGACGCGACGCCAATAGCTGGCGCTATCCACATGGTTTGGTAGCTTGCAACAAGGCTGGTGCCACGGCCATCACTCAAGCTGCCAGCGCTATCGGAGGGCGTCCACTCCAGCAAACGTTTATGTGTGATGAGTATTCGCCAATTGGTACGGATGATCGCGTCGAGGCTGTAATACGCTTCGTAGGGCAAAACGGCAAGCGTAAATAGTGCCTGCACGAACTGCTCGCCTACTGAATGCAATGTCGTCGTGAAATGCTGGCTAAGCGGCAGGTCTTCAGGTTTTTTAAACAGGTCGAGAATGGCGGCGATCAATGGTGGAATCAGAATAATGCCGATCACCACCGAGGTCCATAGCCAAGCCGGAGATAACGTCGTCCAACCGATCACCAACAGGATTGTCAATGCTGCGGGGACCAGGCTACGCCGCAGGTTATCAAATATTTTCCATTGGGATAGTGTTGAAAGCCTGTTCGGTTGGGGCGAACCTGCCAGTTGGCCGGGAACCCGCCGCAGCAACCACGATGCAATCTGCCAATCGCCGCGAATCCAGCGGTGCCGACGGCTCACATCTGCGCTATAACGAGCGGGATATTCTTCATACAACTGGACGTCACTCAACAATGCTGCCCGTGCATAACAGCCCTCCAGCAGGTCGTGACTAAGGATCCTGTTTTCGGGGAAGCACCCCTTGAGGCAGCGCTCAAATGCATCGACCTCATAGATACCTTTGCCGACGAACGAGCCCTCGCCGAACACATCCTGATACACGTCGGAGACGGCGCGGGTGTAGGGGTCGATGCCGGGCTCGCTGCCGAACAGTCGCGCATAGTGCGACTGGTTGGTGCCGGGAAGGCTCATTGCCACGCGCGGTTGCAGGATGCCGTAGCCCTCAGTAATGCGCTGCTTGTCGACGTCAAAGACCGCACGGTTGAGCGGGTGCGCCATGGTTCCGACAAACTGCCTGGCGGCGTCACGCGGCAACTGCGTATCTGTATCGAGGGTGATGACGTACTTCACGTTTGGCAGGAATGCCGTCCCGCCGACGATGCGTGAGAAACAATCCGGCGGGCCGCCACGCAGTAGCGAATTCAGTTCGGCAAGCTTCCCGCGCTTGCGTTCAAAACCCATCCAGATACGCTCCTCCGTGTTCCAGCGGCGCGGACGCTGGAAGAGGAAGAAATTGTCGGTTCCAGCATCGCGGTATTTTTCATTCAGTGCTGTGATTCGTTCTTCGGCCAGCCGCAACAGGGGCTCATCCTCGGGGAGGTGCTCCAGCGGTGCATCGCAAAAATCAGTCAACAAACCGAAGCGCAGATTGTTATCCCGATTCGCCAGAAAACGCACCTCCAGCGCCTCAACCAGATGCTCAATGCCGCTGACGCTCGTGAGCATCGTCGGGATGATTACCAAAGCGCATGAATCCGCCGGAATTCCATGCGAAAAATCCATTCGCGGCAACGGATGCGGTGCCACTAACAGCGTCGCCAACCAATTCGTTAACGCCACCGCCAGTTGGCTTGCGGACAACAGCAAGAGCACGCCGATCAACGCCAAAACCCAGTCGGGCACTCCCAATGCAGGCATTTGCGCATGCACCAGCGCCAACAAACTTCCGGTCAGAAGCAGCGTGATTAACGCGATCACGCCTAGATAAGGCAACAACGGCTGTTGCCTGCCGGACCGGCGCAAGGTTTCGAAACTCGATACCCGCACTTCTGCGACGCGTTCGAGTAGTGGCAATCCTTTATCAATCAGGTAGTGCCCGACGTGCGCCGTGCGCTCTCGGGAAGCGTCACTGTTGCCCGCGTTCGGCGCTCCTGACACATGCGCAGCACCCTGATGCGCGAGCTGGATCGCCCGCTCAGCGACCTCACGCTCGGTAAGCTGGCTCTTTCTTGCCGTCTTTTCGATCACATGACGGTAGTGATCGCGGGTTGCAAAATCCATTTTTTCATAGACGCCGCCAGGGTCCTCACGCAATGTCTGTTCGACCAGGCTCATCGTTTCGACGAACTTGCGCCAGTCCATTGCACCCAGAAAGCGCAGGCTGGCGATGCTGTTGCTGATTGAGACCTGGCTTGATGCCTGCTTTTGGGTTTCCGACTGAACCAATTGCTCGATCGTCAGATGCGATTCGGAGAGCAACCGCTCGATCCATGTCAACGGCAATGCCAACGCGGCACTCTGTCCTTGCAGACGGCGTACAAATTCCGACACAAACTGGGTCGTCATTGGCGGGTTCGAGCGCGCCATGTCGGCCACGACCAGAATCAGGCTCTTCGGATCTTTCTCTGCGATCTCCGTCATCTGGTCCGCCCATGAACCAGCCAGGTCCCGGTTCTTCATCCCGTCCTCGATCCGCACCGCGACGCGACGCAGGTTCTCGATAAGCGCGAGCCGCAGCATGATGGGGATCGCCCACAATTCGCCTAATTTAAGGTCAGCGACGGTCTGGTAGGCCGACACGAAGCGGCTGAGACTTTCCGGGTCCACCCGTCCGTCACCGTGCGAGATCGTTTGCAGCGCAATGTCGTAAACACGTGGAAGCCCGGTCGATGGCCCGCGCGCCAAGCGGGGCAGCTCGCGGCTATAACCTTTGGGAAAGTGTCGCTTGGCGGTGCGAATTTGCTCTTCGATAAGATAGAAATTGTCGAGCAGCCACTCCCCGCCTGGCGTGATGCGACGGTTCTCCGTGACCGCCAGGGTGAGTAAATTGCAGACGTCAATCAGCACCTTTTCGTTCGCGGCCAGTCGCATCAGAAGTTGATCAGGTGCGCGCCCCGGTGCCAGCCTGTGCGAGGCCGCGAGGGTCTTGCCATACTGCTCCATCTGATCGGCACTCAGGAGCTCCGATCGCAGCGGTTGCTCGTCGACGGCGTAATTTCGCGCCGGACCGCCGCGAAACCGCGCCATCCATCTGAGAAACTTGCGAGCAATACTCCTGCTGTCGGCCTTCAATTTTTGCGGTCGCTTTCTTCAATCCGGAGAGCAAGCCACCTGCGGGCTTGTTGCCGTTAAGCGCTTGGAAGGTTGGCGCTTAATCCGGATCACAACTGCCTATCACCAGCATTGACGTGGTGTTCAGGACAGAAACGGCTGGGAAAGCCCGTCAGTGCTGGAGTTTGTATGTGGAGAGCTTCTATTAACCTCAAAAATTCGTCATTCCAGCGCAGGCTGGAATCCAGTCCATCGTATTTTCAAGCACTTCGACGGACTGGGTCCCAGCCTACGCTGGGACGACGGGATTATTGGAAGTTCCCAATAGAAACACAAGCACTGGCGCGGATTCCAGGCATAAATGCCTTGGAACGCCGCGCCAATGCTTGTGTTTTGCGAATTAATTTCCGCCGAAC
>JBKJMK010000027.1:0-3013 GCA_046596005.1 Usitatibacteraceae bacterium
GTCCACCGGCGGCCGCGCGCTTCAATGCAGCGGGCAATACCGCCACGGTTTTGCAATATGTGCGAGCGAATCAGGCATCGATGCTTGCCGATCCTGCCGTCCAGGCGTTGACGTCGAACGAACTCGCCGCCATTGCCCAGTACATCCAGGCGCAGATGACGCCGATCACGGCGAATACCCCCTATGTCACGCCGGTGAATATCGATGTCGGGCCGCCGCTGCATATCTACCTGGGCGGTGTTGCGTTCACCGATGTTGAAATGGTGACGCCACCCACCAAGGGCGTCCTGTCGGCGTTCACGGGAACGGTCGCGACGTACACGCCGGGCACCGGCTTCGATGGAGCCGATAGCTTTACTTATCGCGGCAAGCGAACATCGCCATCGCTATTGCCTGGTGAAGCGCGCACCGTGTCGATAATCATCGGAACACCCGCGGCGCCCGTTATCACCAGTTCAAATACGGCGAACGGGGTATTTGGCGTGCCGATCAATTACCAGATCACAGCGACGAATTCACCGGGCTCATTTGGTGCCACCGGACTTGGTGCGGGCGTAAATGTGAATACGGCCAATGGACTGATTTCTGGAACGCCGAGTGCAGCGGGTATCTTCAACGTCACGGTGTCTGCGATCAACCCCGGCGGTACCGGCATGCAGAGCGTGCAGGTGACGATCAGTCAGGCCGGACAGACCATTACCTTCCCGGTGCAATCATCGCCGACGCAAGCCTTCTCGCCGGGCGCCACTTTTGCGATCAATCCGCTTGCGTCTGCCCCGGGTGGCGCCGTGGTTTACAGTTCGCTCACGCCGGCCGTCTGTACCGTCTCGGGTAGCACCGTGACCACGGTCGCTGCGGGCACTTGCACGATTGCCGCCAATCAGTCGGGCAACGCAAACTACAACGCAGCCCTGCAGGTGACACAGGGTGTGACCATCACCGCGACGGTGCCAGGAATTCCGACCATCGGCACTGCAACGCCGGGCTCGAGTCAGGCGGCAATCGCATTTACACCGAACGCCAATAACGGTGGCAGTCCCGTGACCAGTTTCAATGCATCCTGTGCGCCGAGCGGCACAGGCGGCAGCAGCGTCTCACCCATCACCGTCACAGGTCTTGCCAACGGCACGCAATACACCTGTTCAGTGACGGCTACCAATGCAGCGGGCACTAGCGGGGCATCGGGAACGGTGATGGTGACGCCGACGGCAGCGCTGGTCGCACCCAACATCACCAGCGCAATTGCAACGACTTTCACCGTATTGAGTCCTGGTAACTTTATGGTCACCGCCACGGGCAATCTCGCGCCTGGCTTGTCGTTAGCGGGCTCTCTGCCATCGGGTGTGTCGTTCAACACCGGTACTGGCGTGTTGTCCGGTACTCCGGGACCGGGAACCGCGTTGACCTATCCAGTGACGATTACTGCCATGAATGCGTCTGGCACGGTGATGCAGTCCTTCACGCTGACCGTCGCCAAAGCCAATCAAAGCATCACCTTCGCCAATCCGGGCGCGCACAGCTTCTCGCTCACGCCGTTTACCATCATGCCCGCGCCGACCGCATCATCCGGATCGAGCGTGGTGCTGACCAGCAATACGCCAGGCATCTGCACCGTCTCCGGCAATGTTGTCACCACGCTGGCAACGGGCGTGTGCTCGATCTCCGCCAACGAGGCCGGCAACCCCGACTACAACGCCGCCAACCAGGTTACGCAAGGGTTCAGCATCAATGCAGCCGCGCAAAGCATCACCTTCGGCGCACAGACCAGTACACGCAGCTTCAGCAGCACGCCGTTCGCATTGAGCCCGGTCGCCTTCGCGACATCGGGCCTGGCCATCGTCTACAGCACGACGACACCATCGGTCTGCGTCATGTCGGGCAACAATGTCGCCACGCTCACCGCCGGTATCTGCACCATCGCCGCCAACCAGCCCGGCAATGCCAATTACGCGGCTGCGACGCAGGTCACGCAAAACGTGACCATCGATGCCGTGATTCCCGCTGCGCCGACCATCGGCGTCGCCTCGGGTTCGGACCAGCAGGTCACCGTCAACTTCACGCCGCCGGCAAGCAATGGTGGCGCCACGCTGAGCTTCACCGCCACATGCACGGCCAGCGGCCAGACCACACGCACGGGCAACAGCGCGTCCTCGCCGGTGATGGTGGCGAGCGTGGTCAATGGCATCCCGTACACCTGCCGGGTCACGGCCACCAATACCGCCGGTACCAGTCCCGACTCCGGCACAGTGATGGTGACACCGACGGCGGCTAACGGTGCCGCGCTGTGGACGTCCACCTGCGATACCTGCCATACCACCACGCCTTCAGGCAACCAGCTCAACGGCGCCGGCAGCACGGCGACGGTATTGAGCCACGTCCGAACCACTCAGGCAGCGATGAAAATCTTCGGCCCCGTGCTGGCATTGAACGATTCCGAACTCGCGGCAATTGCCGCTTACATCGGCAACAACCTGGTACCCAATGAGGTCACCACGGCGTTCAATACGCCAGCGCCCATCAACGTCTCCAGCCATATCACCTTCACGGGCCACGTTACTGCACCCAACGACAATTGGTCCGCCTTCACCTCGGTGGAAGTCGCCACGCCGCCAACCAACGGCATGGTATCGGCCTTCACCGGCACCACCGCCACCTACACGCCGAATCCCGGATTCAGCGGCGTCGATACCTTCACCTATCGAGGTAAACGCGGCTCGCCGAGCCTTACCGGCGACGCCGTGCAGGTGACCGTAACGGTAATGGCAAGTGCGCCGATCATCAGCAGCGCAGGCATCGCCAATGGCACGTTTGGACTGGCGTTCAATTACCAGATCGCCGCCAGCGGATCACCCACCAGCTTTGGCGCTTCAGGCCTGCCGGCCGGCGTGACGGTGGATATCGTGACCGGTGCCATCAGCGGCACCGCGCAGGCAGCCGGAACCTTCAACGCCACCATCAGCGCCAGCAACGCGGGCGGCACCGGCATGGCGGGGCTGGTCATCACCCTCGCCAA
>JBKJMK010000085.1:0-2874 GCA_046596005.1 Usitatibacteraceae bacterium
AAGAGTACATCGACCGCGCGCGCGGCTTGCCGTTGGCGGTCATTTTCAACACCACCACTTTTCCCGGCAATTTCCACGAAATTCCCGATCTGGTTCGTTTCTTTGTCAGACACGCAGACGTGGTTCGCTTCGCTTCATTTCAAGTCGGCGCGGATATGGGCCGTGGGTCGGAGCGAGAGCGCATCTCGGTAAATCCCGAAACGGTGAAAAATGCAATTCGCCAAGGTGCGGGGGCGAAGCTCAACTTCGACGCAGCCAGCACGGGCCACGCCCAATGCAATGGCTATGCGTATGGCCTCATCATCAACGGTCGGGTTCACGATTTCTTCAATGATCCGGCGTTCGTACGCGAGATTCTCGATACGAGCGCACATTTGCGTGTGAATCGCGCCAGTAAATTCGCGTTACTGAAAACAGTGGCTTGCTACCTGGCGACCCATCCACGCATCTTTGCCGGCGTGGCGATTCGCTTTGCCAAGCTGGTTTGGCGAGAGCGCCACGATTACCTCGCTGCGCGCGGTAAGGTCGGCAAAATTTCGTTTTTCGTGCACAACTTTATGGATTCGTCACAATTGAGCCAGGAACGCTGCGACGCTTGCTCGTTCATGGTGATGACACCAGAAGGGCCGCTGTCGATGTGTGTACACAACGCCAAACGCGACGAGTATCTACTGGTCGCGGCTAAAGTCGAGCGCGGCAACAAGATGATGTACTTTAATCCGGCAAGCGGCGCGTTCGAGGGCCGCATGCCAGGCAGGATTGCTGTGAACCTCACGCGCAAGAACGCACGCGGCCGAGCCAAGCAGTATCTGGACGCGAACGCCGCAGAATGATTGACCAACCACCTGGGAAAATGCATGAATAAAATATTTCTCTTCCTCGCTGTACTCCTCCTCAGTGGTTGCGCCTCGGTGCCACGCCCGGCGTCGATTTCCGCACAGGTCGGCCCGCCACCATACGAAACATGGGAACGCGTGTTGACGAAATTCGTCGACGATCAAGGGCGTGTCAATTTCGCCGCCGCTGCGAAAGACCGCGCCGATCTTGACCGCTTTGTCGCCTACGTGTACGACAACGGTCCCAATAACCAGCCACAGCTCTTCCCGACGTCGGCTCACGCGCTCGCTTTTCATATCAATGCCTACAACGCGCTGGCCATGCATAACGTCATCGAAAGCGGCATTCCGGATTCGCTATCGGGCTGGAAGAAGGTTGACTTCTTTTACCTCCGCAAAGTACAGGTTGGCGGCGAGCCAATTTCGCTCTACGAATACGAAAATAAAGTGATCCGGGCCTTTGGTGAGCCGCGCATTCACGTCGCGGTGAACTGCATGTCGATTGGTTGCCCGCGCCTGCCCAGAGAGCCGTTTCTAGCCGAGAAGCTGGACGCACAACTCGACCGCGAAGCGAAACGGTTCTTCAATGAATCGCGCAATATATCCGTCGATGATCCCGCCAAGCTATTGTCGCTATCGGAAATACTCTCGTTCTATACCAGCGATTTCCTGGCAAAAGCGCCGTCATTAGCGGCCTACGTCAATCGCTATCGGGATGCCAAGGTGCCCGAATCCTACGCGATTAGGTTTATCCCCTATGACTGGACAATCAATCGCCAGCCTTGATATCGAACACCCATTCGCGGCCTCAAATGAATACGGCGATCTCTTCCAGCGACTTTCGCGAAATCGCCGGTACCAAAGCGCCCGGCGCAGGGAAGCCCACCACCAGCAATACAAACGGTCGCTCATTGTCGGGGCGTGCGAGGATGGAGTTAAGGAATGCCATCGGACTTGGCGTGTGTGTAAGCGACGCCAGTCCGGCATGATGCAAGGCAGCAATCAAGATGCCGGTTGCGATGCCGACCGAGTCCATCGGGTAATAGCGCTTTTCCCGTTCGCCATTGGCATTGACCCCATAGGCCTCATAAAAAATGGCAATCAGCCAAGGTGCCGTCTCAAGAAACGGTTTAGTGGCGTCGGTGCCCAACGGCGCAAGTGCGGCGCGCCATTCTTCGGTGGCTCGGCGTTCATAAAACTCGCGTTCCTCGGCTTCGGCAGCAATGCGTATTGTCTTCTTTATGCTGGCATCGCTGATCGCTACAAAACGCCATGGTTGCTGGTTAGCGCCACTAGGGGCACAGCCCGCCGCACGCAAACAACTCTCAATTACATCGCGCGGCACGGGCTCGGAGGAAAAATCTCGCACGGTACGACGTCGTTCGATCCCGGCGTGGAATGCCTGGGCACGATCACGCATATCGCTGATCGGCATGCGGGTAAATTCGAGCGGCAAATACCTTGCGGACATGACATTTCCTTCTGCTGCGTTTGAAATATTGGCCAGAATGCCACGGTTTCGCAACTTCTCCGCAGGCACCATTGGTCGCTCGGTCATGTTGCCGCCTGGCGCTTCTGATTTCGCCACGGATGCCTTAAAGTGTACCAATGAGAGTCGAAGCAATAACTGCTTTGGGTGCCCGATGATTAGAAATACGTTTGCACGCTCCAGACATTTTCGATGTCTTCGCCCCATTTGGCTATGCGCGTTGCTTTGTGCCGGTTGGCAGGCCCATGCGATAGAAATCCGGGGCCTCGTCGATCTGCGCGTGGGCAACAGTGACGCTGACCGTAGCTGGACGCGCGATGGCCTCGACAAGACCCGCTTTGATCGCAACTCTGGCGGCATCCGACTGGGCCAGGCTTTTTTGCGGGTCGATGGTGATGTCAGCGATGACGTCCGCGCATCAGTGGTCGCCAGCGCCAGCGATGATCGCCGCCGCCTGGTAGACATTACCGAGGCCTGGCTAGGCTGGAATCCGGTGCCGTCGAGCGCCTGGAAAACGCGCGTGAAGCTCGGCGCATTTTTCCCTGCTAC
>JBKJMK010000433.1:0-3955 GCA_046596005.1 Usitatibacteraceae bacterium
CGCATCCTTCGGCTCCGGATAGTACCAAGCCGCGTTCATGTTCACGTTGCCATCGACGACGACATCGTAATAGTGCGCCGTGCCTTTCCATGGGCACACGGTCTGGTGTGAGTTCGCATGCAGATTTTCGGCGTGCGCGGACGCAATCGGGAAATAGATATTGCCTTCCACCACCACTGTATCGGCGGTGGCAGCCTCCGCGATGACCTTGCCCTGCCATGTCGCTGTCGCCATGTCGTCTCTTTGTGTGCGTTTCACTCTGCCGCTTGCGCAGCCTCAGGCTGGTAGCTCAACAACGGCGGGCAACTGCAGAACACATTCTTGTCGCCATACACATTGTCGATGCGACCGACCGGTGGCCAGTATTTTGTCTGCGCCAATCCTTTGACCGGAAATGCCGCGCGCTGGCGGGTGTAGTCGTGTGCCCATTCATCGCTCATCACCATTGCGGCAGTGTGCGGCGCATTGCGCAGCGGGTTGTCGTCACGGTCCGATTTGCCGTCTTCCACAGCGCGGATTTCTTCGCGGATGGTGATCATGGCTTCGATAAAGCGGTCCAGCTCTTCCTTCGATTCGCTCTCGGTCGGCTCCACCATCAGCGTGCCGGAAACGGGGAACGACAGTGTCGGCGCATGGAAACCAAAATCGACCAGGCGCTTGGCGATGTCTTCGGCGCTGACGCCGGTTTTTTCCTTGAGCACGCGCGGATCGAGGATGCACTCGTGCGCGACCAGGCCACTCTTGCCCGTGTACAGCACCGGATAGTGTGGTGCCAATTTGGCTGCAATGTAGTTGGCATTCAGTATCGCCACTTGTGTTGCCCTCTTCAATCCTTCGGCACCCATGAGCGTGATGTACGCCCACGAGATGGCGAGGATGCTGGCACTGCCATAGGGTGCCGCGGAAACCGGGCCGACAGGATGATTTCGGTCGATGGTCGCGCGAGCAGGCAGGTAGGGTGCCAGATGTGCGCGCACCGCGACCGGGCCAACGCCTGGGCCGCCGCCGCCGTGCGGAATGCAGAAGGTCTTGTGCAGATTCAGGTGTGACACATCTGCGCCGAACTTGCCGGGACGCGCCGTGCCGACCAGCGCGTTCATGTTTGCGCCATCGAGATACACCTGCCCGCCATGCTCGTGCACGATCCTGCAGATATCGACGATGGCATCTTCGAAAACACCATGGGTGGACGGGTAGGTCACCATCAATGCCGCGAGGTCGTTCTTGTGCAGTTCGGCCTGGCGTTTCAAATCGGCGATATCGACATTGCCATCGCTATCGCAGGTAACGACGACGACTTCCATGCCAGCCAGATGTGCCGAGGCGGGATTGGTGCCGTGCGCGGAACTGGGGATCAGCACGATATTGCGATGCGCCTCATTGCGCGCGCGATGGTAGGCCTGAATCGCCAGCAGCCCTGCGTATTCGCCCTGCGCACCCGAGTTCGGTTGCAGCGACACTGCATCGTAGCCGGTGATTTCGCACAACATGTTTTCAAGACCCGTGATCATCTCGCGATAGCCGACCGTCTGGTCGTCAGGCGCGAAAGGATGAATGTCGGCGAATTCAGGCCAGGTCACCGGGATCATCTCGGTGGTGGCGTTGAGCTTCATGGTGCACGAGCCAAGGGGGATCATGGTGCGGTCGAGCGCCAGATCGCGATCAGCCAGCATGCGCAGATAGCGAAGCATCGCGGTTTCAGAGTGGTAACGATTGAATACCGGATGGGTGAGATAGGCGGAGGTACGCTGCAAATCGGCGGGCAACGCCATGTCGACAGACGCCTCGATGGCGGCAAAAACTGGCGGCGTTTTGTCGTCGGCAGAAAACACCTGCCAGAGCACGTCAATATCGTTGGCCGTCGTGGTTTCGTCCAGCGACACGCTGACCGATTCGGCATCGACGCGGCGCAGATTTATTTTTCTGGCGAGTGCGCGCTGGATGATTGCATCGGTCACGCTACCGGTATGAATTTTCACGGTATCGAAAAATGCAACATCGGCAACGTTGTGGCCCAGCTGCGACAGGCCCTTGGCGAAAGTGGCAGCAAGTCGATGCACGTAAAGCGCGATGCGTTTCAATCCTGTCGGCCCGTGGTATGCCGCATACATCGCTGCCATCACCGCCAATAGCGCCTGTGCTGTGCAGATATTGCTGGTCGCCTTCTCGCGGCGAATATGTTGTTCACGCGTTTGCAAGGTAAGCCGGTAGGCCGGATTGCCCATCACATCGACCGACACCCCCACCAGGCGACCGGGTAGTTGGCGCTTATACGCATCCTTGCAGGCCATGAACGCCGCGTGCGGGCCACCAAAACCCATTGCCACGCCAAACCGCTGCGAGTTGCCGATGGCGATATCCGCGCCCAGTTCGCCGGGTGGCGTGAGCAGCGCCAGGCTGAGCAGATCGGTCGCCATCGCCACCACGGCGCCCTTGATCTGTACCGAAAGGATGAGTTTGCGATAGTCGATTACTGCACCCGTCGACGCCGGGTATTGCAGCAGCAAACCAAAAATATCGTGCTCTGTTGCTTTGGAGGCATCACCGACGATCACCTCAATGCCCTGGCCCTCGGCGCGCGTACGAACCACTTCAATCGTTTGCGGGTGGCAAAGGTCGGAGACAAGAAATTTCGCACTCCTGGTTTTGGCAAATCGCCGTGCCAGCGACATCGCTTCTGCTGCGGCGGTAGCTTCATCGAGCAGCGATGCATTGGCGATGTCGAGACCGGTCAGGTCGCTGACCATCGTCTGGAAATTCAGCAATGCTTCCAGCCTTCCCTGTGAAATTTCCGGCTGGTAGGGCGTGTAGGCCGTGTACCAGGCCGGGTTCTCCATCACATTGCGCAGGATCACTTTCGGCGTATGCGAATGGTAGTAGCCCATCCCGATGTAATTCCTGAACACCTTGTTCTTCGCGGCAAGCGCACGCATCGCTGCGAGCACTTCGGGCTCACTTCTGGCTGGTGGCAATGCAAGGGGCGCCGCTGAATGGATGGCCGCAGGAACGACGTCAGCGATCAACGCGTCGAGCGTGGCGTGATTCAGCACGGCAAGCATGGCGCGCTGGTCGTCGGGCGATGGGCCGATGTGGCGTGCGATAAAAGCATCGCGGGACAACAAGGCATCGAGTGATGGGCGGTTGACGGTCATGTATTTTCTCAGCGATTGATCTATGTGCGCGCCACGTTGAAATCAGCTCGCGCCGATGCTGGCCGCGTACCCGGCAGCGTCAAGCAAACCCGCGACACTCGCACCTGCGGCCGGTTTGATTTTGAACAGCCAGGCTTCGTACGGTGCACTGTTAAGCGATTCCGGCGCATCTGTCAGTGGTGTATTTACGGCGACGATCTCGCCCGCCACGGGGGCATACGCATCTGACGCGGCCTTGACCGATTCCAGTACCACGCAATTTTCCTTTGCTGCAAGCGTTCTCCCAACGGCGGGAAGCTCGATAAAGACAAGATCACCCAGCGCATCTTGTGCGTGGTCGGTAATACCAACGGTGAGCGTGCCATCTGGCTCGGTGCGAATCCATTCGTGGCTTTCGGTGTACTTCAGATCGGCGGGGATGTTATTCATGCGGGTTCTCCAGGGATGGTTGAGTGTCGTTAAATGAGTGACTGGCCATTGCGTACAAATGGGATCTTCACCACGCGGCATTCGAGGCGCTTGCCACGGACTTCGGCCTGCACTGTATCGCCGATGGCTACACCGACCGGTATTCGCGCCAGTGCGATCGATTGACTGAGGGTAGGTGAATAGCTGCCGCTGGTGATTTCGCCTATGCCCGCTGCCGTGTGGACAGCCTGATGTGCCCGCAACATGCCGGGAACATTCAAGACCAGCCCGACCATTTGCAACGTCGGCGGTTTGGCCAGCAGTGCTTGGCGCCCAACAAAATCACGTGCCGTTTTCAGATCCACCGTCCACGCCAGACCAGATTCCAGCGGCGT
>JBKJMK010000343.1:0-2503 GCA_046596005.1 Usitatibacteraceae bacterium
TTATTGATTTCGCGTCAGGCACAAGGAGGCAAAAGTGATCCAATTTCCAATACGCGTGGGTGCAAACATTCCAGAACCACCATACTCACCACCTACCGATGCAAATTGACAATTACAAAGTAACGCCGGTGGCGCTGCCTGTTGAATCAGGCGTGTGTCAACTCTACAAAGCGACGAACCTGGCCGACGCTTACGCGATCCAATTGCCGAATGGCACAACCACAAACCCTGAATCGCTGGCAAGATTTATTTTCTCGCAACAATCGCCCTGGATTTCCGCCCTGATGACGGTCCGCGACGCAGTAGTAGCAGGCTTTGGCCTCAAAACATCCGCTCAGCTGATGAAAGCGGATAGCCTGGCCAAGTCAAACCACATCGGCATATTCAAGGTCTACAGCACAAGCACGCACGAAATCATATTGGGAGAGGACGACAAGCATCTTGATTTCAGGCTATCGTTACTCTACCAAGTGCAGCCATCAGCTTTGATCTCGCCTCAGTTGATCCTGTCGACGGTGGTGCACTGCCACAACCTCCTCGGTCGCAGCTATATTTTTATCATCGCACCGTTTCATCGCCTGGTTGTTCAATCGATGCTGCGCAGAGCCTCGCGTACTGGTTGGCCAAAGACAACTTCAACATGACGTAAATCCCACTAGTGCAGTGCACCAACAGATCGATCCGGTGATGTCCCCGGTCTCCGCCTATGCCAAAATAGGCGCAGCCTAAAAATAACCGGGGAAAACCATGTCGCGCATGATGCAGGGGTCGTTGCTCATTTCAACGCTGATCGAGCATGCCGCGCAGAACCACGCCAACACGGAAATTGTTTCGCGCACGGTTGAAGGTGGTGCCGCGTTCACGCTTCACCGCACCAACTACGGCAAAACCTGCAAACGGGCCAAGCAGCTCGCGAATGCACTCACGCGCCTTGGCGTGAATACCGGTGATCGCATCGGTACGCTAGCGTGGAACGGCTATCGGCACTTCGAGCTTTACTACGGCGTCTCCGGCATGGGTGCGGTGATGCATACGATCAACCCGCGACTATTTCCGGAACAGCTCGCCTACATTGCGACCCACGCAGAAGATAAGTATGTATTTTTTGATCTCACCTTTGCGCCGCTTATCGAGGCGTTGTCGTCAAAGGTTCCGGGCATCATGGGATTCGTGGCCATGGCCGACCGTGCGTGCCTGGAAAAAGCACTCCCTGCGTCGACGATTCGAAATCTGCTTTGTTATGAAGAACTCATAGATGCAGAAAGCGAGGAGTACGCATGGCCACAATTTGATGAACTCACGCCCTCGTCACTTTGCTACACATCAGGCACTACCGGCAATCCGAAGGGCGTCCTGTACACCCATCGATCAACCATGCTGCACACGCTG
Source organism: Usitatibacteraceae bacterium (assembly GCA_046596005.1). GTDB lineage: Bacteria > Pseudomonadota > Gammaproteobacteria > Burkholderiales > Usitatibacteraceae > UKL13-2. The sequence goes on from JBKJMK010000343.1 coordinate 1,390, forward strand.
GGCGGAATGTCACCCGAAGCGCTCAACATTTCGGCGCGTGATGTGATGTTGCCGGTCGTGCCGATGTTTCACGTCAATGCCTGGGGCCTGCCGTACATGTGTACCGCTGCGGGGGCAAAGCTGGTGTTTCCGGGCGCGGCGCTGGATGGTGCGAGCGTGCACGCCTTGTTTGAACAGGAAAAGGTAACGATAAGTGCAGGTGTGCCAACGGTTTGGTTAGGCCTGCTGGCACATATGAGATCAAGCGGTGCCAGGTTCAGCACACTCAAGGAAACCATTATCGGTGGCTCTGCCTGCCCGCCGGCCATGATTGAATCCTTCGAGCGCGAATACGGCGTACGCGTGGTACACGCGTGGGGGATGACCGAGATGTCTCCGCTCGGGACAGTCTGCCGGCTGATGGCCAAACATCTTTCAATGTCGCCTGCGGAGCAGTCCAGTGTGCAGCTCAAGCAGGGCCGCGCCGTATACGGCGTGGAAATGAAGATTGTCGATGGTGAGGGACGCGAGCTGCCCCGCGACGGCAAGGCGTTTGGTGATCTGATGGTTCGCGGGCTTTGGATTGTGGAACGTTATTTCAAGGAAGAACATTCCGCATTGAAAGAGGGCTGGTTTCCCACCGGCGATGTTGCGACCATCGACCCGGACGGGTACATGCAAATCACGGACCGTTCAAAAGATGTAATCAAGTCAGGCGGTGAGTGGATCAGCTCGATTGACCTGGAAAACATCGCCGTGGCGCATCCGGCGGTGCAGGAAGCAGGCGTTATTGGGATCACCCACCCGAAGTGGGACGAGCGCCCGTTGCTGGTGGTCGTCAAAAAGAAAAACGCCAACGTCACGCGCGAGGAACTGCTGAAATTTTTTGAGGGAAAAATCGCCAAGTGGTGGATGCCGGACGACGTGGTGTTTGTCGATCAATTGCCGCATACGGCGACCGGGAAGATCCTGAAAACAAAAATGCGCGAGGACTTCAAGGGCTATCGCTTGCCGACGGCGGGCTGACAAACGGCACAATCGCCGCGTTTGCATGTATCGGGCGTGGGAAGCACGGCGTGCCTGGAAGTTTGCTGCTTCGCAAATCGCCTACTGACGCAAGGCGGTTGTCTTTTCC
>JBKJMK010000089.1:0-5449 GCA_046596005.1 Usitatibacteraceae bacterium
GCCGCGCGGATCGCGAGCGCTCGGTTCCCAAGCGTCGCGAAATCAGGTAAAAACGCGCGATGGACTTATCTCCCGCTTCCCGCGATTCGATGCGTTTACCAGCAACCGCAAGGGCGCAGGTAAACGCATCGAATCGCGGGAAGCGGGAGACAAGTCCATCGCGCGTCTTTACCTGATCTCTCGACGCTTGGGAACCGAGCGCTCGCGATCCGCGCGGCTATCGTCGGGTTTCACATCGGGACGCGGGTAATCCTTCAGCTCATCTTGCGTCAACACTTTTACAAAGCGCTGCTGGTCGGTTCCGGACGCCGGTTTTGCAGAAATCCGGGCAAATTGAAATGCCGGATTTCTGTCGACATCTGTCACGAGCGCCACCGATAATCCTGCCGGGTAGGTACCATCGATGCCGGATGTCACCAACGCGTCGCCCGCCTGGATGTCGGCACCGACGGGAATGAAGGGAATGTCGATAGTGCCGTCACGACCGCTGCCAACCGCAATGGCGCGCAGACCGCTGCGTAGCGCGAGTACCGGAACCGACTGGTTTTTTTCTGTTGACAGGGTCAACTCCGAGGTCAGCACGCCGACTGCCGTGATCTGGCCAACCACACCGATGCCGTCGATGACGGCGAGTCCGGGCCGCAAGCCATGCGAGCTGCCTTTGTCGATGATGACTTTGCGGACAAACGGGTTACGCGCATCGCGAATGATTTCCGCGATCACGCCGCGCTCTCCGAAGCGTTTATTGGCATCGCTCAACGATGCGAAATAATTGCGTTCTGCACGGATCAACTGTGCCTGCTGATGCCCCGCCGAAAGCTCCATCACCTGCGCTTTAAGTACGGTGTTCTCAGCAACGAGACGGTGCTGATCAGAAAAATACATCCCCATGTGTTGCATTAATTTGCTCGGCAACATCAACATCTGTTCGATCGGCGTGAGCACGACCGAGACGCCCAGGCGCACAAAAGCCAGCGCCTGAAAGCGATGATCGGCGACCATGATGGCAATGGCGATGAGTGAAAAAAAAGTCAGTCTCGCAAGCGCACTTGGCCCGCGGCTGAAGAAGTTTTCTTGATAGGCTGACATTTCAACCCGGCCCCGTCATTAAGTATTTACCGGTAACGCCGACACACCGCTGGTGTCACGATTCGTGGGTAAACACAGACCCCAGCTTGTCCATATCTTCGAGCGCGCGACCGGAGCCGCGCACCACGCAGGTCAGCGGGTCTTCGGCCACAATCACCGGGAGCCCCGTCTCTTCGACCAGCAAACGATCCAACTCGCGTAGCAACGCACCGCCACCGGTCAGGACCATACCTTTTTCGGCGATGTCGGCACCGAGTTCGGGCGGCGTTTGTTCAAGCGCCGATTTAACGGCCGAGACGATGGAGTTGAGGGGTTCGGTGAGGGCTTCCAGAATTTCATTGGACGAAATGGTGAACGAGCGCGGAATGCCTTCGGCGAGATTGCGGCCTTTTACTTCCATCTCACGCACTTCGCTTCCCGGAAACGCGGAACCGATGGTTTTTTTGATATTTTCTGCTGTAGCTTCACCGATCAGCATGCCGTAGTTGCGGCGGATGTAATTGATGATGGCTTCGTCAAATTTATCGCCGCCGACACGTACCGACGCGGAATAAACGATGCCGCCGAGTGATATGACGCCGACTTCGGTAGTGCCGCCGCCCACGTCGACAACCATTGAGCCGGTCGGCTCGGCAATCGGCAGGCCGGCGCCAATGGCCGCCGCCATCGGTTCTTCGATCAAAAATACTTGCGACGCACCGGCGGCGACCGCCGACTCGCGAATCGCGCGTCGCTCAACCTGGGTCGAGCCGCAGGGTACGCAGATAACGATACGCGGGCTGGGCAAATACCATTGCGCGTCATGTACCTTCTTGATGAAGAATTTGAGCATGTGCTCGGTGGTGTGAAAATCGGCGATCACACCGTCCTTCATCGGCCGGATTGCGGTGATATTGCCGGGCGTCCTGCCCAGCATCATCTTGGCGGCCTGGCCGACGGCTTGAATGGTTTTCTTGGAATTCGGGCCGGAGTCCTGGCGAATGGCAACCACGGAAGGCTCGTCGAGAACGATACCTTTGCCACGAACATAAATGAGGGTATTTGCAGTGCCGAGATCGATCGCGAGATCGGTGGAGAGGTACTTGGAGAAGAACGAAAACATGTTGCCTTTCTGAATTCTGAGCGGTGTTGCCTGCAGTGCGTGCGGATGCGCCAAACTCTCGCGACGGCTGCTAAAAAACTGTTCTTTTATAGCGTTGTTTCCCCTCGACAGACGGGGCGTTTCGGCCAATGGACTATAATACCGTATCAATTCCCCAAAAGCATGGCGATTGCTGGCAATTTGGCCGCAAATCAACAGTTTTTTCGGGGCTTAATGGCGTGGAATCTACGCCAGTTTCGGTTAAGCAAGTCCTAATCGCATGAAACTCACCCCTGACGAACTTAAGCGCATCGCGCATCTGGCGAGAATTGCTGTCTCGGAGCCCGACGTCGCCGATTTGAAGTCACAACTCGGTGGCATTTTTGGCCTGATTGATGCGCTGCAGGCAGTCGATACCAAGGGCATTGAACCGCTATCACACCCGCTGGACGTGATGCAGGACATGGTGCAGCGTCTGCGCGAGGATATCGTCACCGAGACTGACCAGCGCGTAGCCAACATGGCGAACGCGCCTGCGCAGGAAAACGGCTTGTTTCTGGTGCCGAAAGTACTTGATTGAGGCACCGATGAACTTTGCCGACGCTTCTCTCAGGGCGCTTCGCGCGGCGCTAGACACCAAACAGGTGTCGGCCGCCGAGCTGGCTGACTATTTTCTGGTTCGTGCCGAGCGCGCGCTACGGCTCAATGCCTTTTTGCACATGGATCGCGGTCTCACCCGCGGTCAGGCGCGTGAGGCCGATGCACGCATTGCGCGGGGTGACGCAGGGCCGCTCACGGGCATTCCCGTCGCGCATAAAGATATTTTTGTTACCAAAGACTGGCGCTCCACCGCCGGCTCAAAAATGCTTGCCGACTACGTATCGCCCTTTGATGCCGCCGTGGTTGAAAAACTAGGCGCGGATGAGGGCGGCCGAGGCGCTGGCATGGTTTGTCTCGGAAAATTGAATTGCGATGAATTCGCGATGGGTTCCTCGAACGAAAATTCCGCTTTTGGGCCGGTCAAAAACCCCTGGGATCCGACCAAAATACCGGGTGGCTCCTCTGGTGGTTCGGCTGCCGCCATTGCCGCCGGTTTGACCCCTGCCGCCACCGGCACCGACACGGGCGGATCGCTCCGCCAGCCGGCCGCCATGTGTGGCATCACCGCAATCAAGCCGACCTATGGTCGCGTGTCGCGCTACGGCATGATCGCCTTCGCCTCCAGTCTCGACCAGGGCGGGCCGATGGCAAAGAGCGCGGAAGATTGCGCCATGCTGCTCGATGCAATGGCGGGTTTCGACGTGCGCGATTCCACTAGTTTGAATAGTCGTGAAGCACAAACGCCAATACTGGCGAGCTTCTCGGAGGCATTTGTCTCTGGAGACCGCGTCAACGCTCGTTCTCCGTTATTGGGTTTGCGGTTTGGCGTTCCCAAGGAATTTTTCGGCGAGGGTTTGTCTGCCGACGTTGCGAAGGCAGTCGATGCAGCGCTAAGTGAATTTGAAAAATTGGGTGCCAGGCGCGTCGAGATTTCGCTGCCGCGCACCAAGCTTTCCATTCCCGCTTACTACGTGATCGCGCCGGCCGAAGCCTCCAGCAATCTGAGCCGGTTCGACGGTGTGCGCTACGGTCATCGGACAAAAAAATACAACGATCTGGCCGAGATGATCGCCAATTCGCGCGCCGAAGGATTTGGCGCAGAAGTGAAGCGGCGCATTCTCACCGGTGCCTATGTGCTTTCACACGGCTACTACGATGCCTACTACCTGCAAGCGCAGCGCGTGCGCCGCCTGATCAGCCTCGATTTCCAGGCGGCGTTCAAGTCGTGTGATTTCATCATGGGACCGGTCGCGCCGACCACCGCCTGGAACATCGGCGCGAAAAGCAATGATCCGGTCTCGATGTACCTTGAGGATATTTATACGCTCGGCGTGAGTCTGGCCGGATTGCCGGGCATGTCGGTGCCATGCGGTTTTGGCGATAGCAATATGCCGGTCGGCTTGCAGATCATCGGCAACTATTTCGATGAAGGCCGCATGCTCGCTGCGGCACATCAGTATCAACAAGTCACCGAATGGCATAAGCAAAGGCCGGAGGCGTTTCTGTGAGCGTGATACGCCAAGGTTGGGAAGTTGTGATCGGGCTGGAAACGCATACGCAGCTTTCCACCGCGTCGAAGATTTTTTCCGGTTCACCCACGCAATACGGTGCACCCCCCAACACGCAGGCGAATGCCGTCGATCTGGCGCTGCCCGGCACACTACCGGTGTTGAACAAACACGCAGTGGAATGCGCTATCAAATTTGGCCTGGCGGTGAATGGAAAAATTGCCCCGCGTTCAGTGTTCGCGCGAAAAAATTATTTCTATCCCGATTTGCCCAAGGGGTATCAGATCAGTCAATACGAGTTGCCGGTGGTGGTTGGCGGTGAGGTCCGGATTACGGTAAATGATGTTCCACAGACCGTTCAACTTACCCGCGCACACCTCGAGGAAGACGCAGGAAAATCGTTGCATGAAGGATTGGAAGCCAGCGGCGTGTCGGGCATCGATCTGAACCGGGCCGGAACACCGTTGCTGGAAATTGTCACTGAACCGTGCATGCATTCCGCGGAAGAAGCAGTCGCGTATGCGAAGGCACTGCATGGCATCGTTACGTGGATTGACATCTGCGACGGCAATATGCAGGAAGGATCGTTTCGCTGCGATGCGAACGTATCGGTGCGGCGTAAAGGGGATCCCAAACTAGGCACACGTGCCGAGATCAAGAATGTGAATTCGTTTCGCTTTCTGGAGCGTGCGATTCAGTACGAAATTCGACGACAGATTGATCTGATTGAAGACGGTGGCAAGGTCGTGCAGGAAACACGGCTGTACGATTCTGATCGCGATGAGACTCGCTCCATGCGTAGCAAGGAGGACGCGATGGACTATCGCTATTTTCCGGATCCGGATTTGTTGCCGCTGGAGATTTCGCAGGCGTGGCTTGACGAAATCAAGAGCTTGATGCCGGAACTTCCCTGGGAGGTTGCATCGGGATTTAGATCTGAATATGGGTTATCTGAATATGACGCACGGTTGTTGACCGCCGATATTGATACGGCTGAATACTTTAAAGGTGTGGTATTTCATGGTCCGATGGTCGGCGGTAAACCAGCGGATCCAAAGCTTTGCGCGAACTGGGTGATAGGCGAGTTTCTGAGAAAGCGCAACGTGGATGATGGCGCATATTGGAAGCATGCAGTGAGTGATGACACTCTTGGAAAGATAATCGAAAGGGT
>JBKJMK010000136.1:0-6172 GCA_046596005.1 Usitatibacteraceae bacterium
TAACAATGCGTAGTTCACGCCTGACTGAAACTCCAGGGCTGCCGCGTGCGAACGGCTACGGATGGGGCGTTGTGCAGCGGGTTGCGAATTGCCCAGCACGGCATGCTGTACGACCTGCCCGTCAGTGACGACATAGACGTCGATGCGGTTTAACAGGGTGTAATCGAGATCGAGTATCCACTGCTCGCTTGACGGTGCTGTTGGCGGCGATTTCGAACGTTCGGGGACGACCACCGGAACGCGCAGCCACATCACTTTCTGACGCAGTCCCAACGTGGCGTAGGCCGACCGGGGTACCGTAAAATTTTTCGGCGCTGCCAGCACGTCGGCGATCTTCAGCTTGCCGTCCGGGTCCGGCAATATGGTGATAGCGGGCCACACGTCAACAATTGCTGTTGGATCATTGAGCAAAAGCGGCTGTTGTTCTCCCATTGGCGCGGCCAAAATCGTCGCGCTCACCAAAGCGAACAGGCAGCTTGCGAGGATTCGCAACGAGAACAAATGATTGACTTTAAGGGGCATCAGATCAGCAATGTGTGGCAATACTTTTGAGTTTAGGTTGGTCATGCGCATCGACTTACGGGATGAATTTCACCCTGTGAAGACGGAGGCAACCGAAGGATCCAGCGCATTTTATTTTCGCGTTTCAGCGTTCCAGCTGCCTTTAATGGTTGCAGCATCTTCAAGAGAATTCATCCATCCGGACGCCTTCGGGTCGCCGCTCCAGCGGTCCATCATGGCGTTGACGCGGTCACGCAAATGCTGCGGCAGATTTAGCGGACGAGTTTGGTCCATCAGCAACTTGGACATCAGGTGATAACCAAGCACACGGGTGATCAAGCGTGCGATCGAAAAATCCGCAAAGACGAGGCGCGCCAACCAGTCAATCGCCCGGACAAGAAACACTCCACCCGCAAACAGGAAACGCGACAGCCATGCGACCGGGCCATTGAGGCCCAAGTCTTTTGACGTCGCCGGTCCACAAAGATAACGCGTCAATAGCACCGGAAAAGGCTTTATTGCGGCCATTGGAATGACCTGCTCCATCGCCTGCATCAGTGCATTTCCCAGCGCAGGGCGCGGGTCAAAAATTGTCGGTCTGCTGAGCCGGTCGGCGCGGCCGCGTGCCTGCATGCGTGCAAACAGCGCTTCTGCCTCCATCATCGTATCGGCCATCAGTTCACGTTCGATGCCGAGCACGTGGCCCGTCACGTTCCACGTATGCAAGTAGGCCTCTTCATCGGCAGAGGGCAGCGCGAGACCGAGTTTTCGCATGCTGCGCAGAAAAACGTAACTGAACGTCAGCAGCGTGTAGGCCAGCTCTTCCTGATTGCAGGGCAAGCCTTCGGCTCCGGTTTTCCAGCCGAGCGCAAACAGGGTCTGGTGCATATTGCCAAGGGCCGCAATAAACGGCAACGGCGGCACGATGCCGGCATCTGCGGCATAAAAAGTGTGCTGACCGCTTTGGCCCACTCCCAGTGCTGCCATGGCTGCATCGGGACTGGCACGCAAAATCAGGTTGCGGACGGTTGCGTGGATCAGGCGCACTTTCAATATCTGCGCGATTCCGCCGCCATCGGGTTCGGTCAGACCGCCTTGCATCATGACCGGGAAAATCATCGCACCGGTGGCGCGAATCCGGTAATCAGTGTGCTTCTCCAGCTTCCCGGTCGCATGCAATACCGCAGCGAGATCGGGAACGACGTAGCACTCCGGCAGGCTGGAGCAAAACAACATCGTGACGGAAAGCACGCCGTAATCCATGAATACCGTTTCAGCGCGATCAAGTTTGCCGCGATCAGCCCACGCTGGCAGGCTGCGTCCAGTTTGCAAATAGTGCTCGAGCGCCGCGCCGATCTGGGGTGCCAGACCGGTGCTTGGCGCGCGCCACTCGGCAATGCTGCTGTTGTTCGACCACTGCGCAAAGGTTTGGCTCACCGCGGCGAGTTTTTGCCATTGTGCCTGCCAGTTTGTGGCAATCGTTGCAACCGTCGCGACTGAGCCCGACGACAGCAAGTGCTCTACCGCCGCCGCATCCGGCAGATGATGCCAGCTGCCAAGGATGTTCGATATGGTGGCATCCGCAAGCGGATCGGCTCGATACTGCATATGGTCGAGGGAGCCATTCACGTCGACTGGCGCAGCGGCACTAGTTGTATTCATAAGCTCTCTTGTGGGTCCGCAACAAGCCTGCCGTGCAAACGCGCCAACCCCACCACGAATGCTGTGGGTATTGTAAACGCGCCATTGGCGTAGAATTCGCGCTTCGCTTTTTATCCCCAGAAAATGCCATGCTTGCCTCCATCAATTACCGCCTGAGCAAAGAACTCGCTGCCAAACCTGAACAAGTCGCCGCCGCCGTTGCCTTGCTCGATGAAGGTGCGACGGTGCCCTTCATCGCGCGCTACCGAAAGGAGGCGACCGGCGGCCTCGACGACATTCAGCTTCGCCTGCTCGAGGAACGCTTGCACTATCTGCGCGAGCTCGAGGCGCGACGTGTTGCCATTCTGGAGAGCATTCAATTGCAAGGCAAGCTCACCGATGGGTTGGCCGCCAGCATTGCGGTGGCCGGCGACAAAACCACACTTGAAGATTTGTATTTGCCGTACAAACTCAAACGTCGTACCAAGGCCATGATTGCGAGGGAGGCTGGACTGGAACCTTTGGCGGACGCACTGTTGGCAGACCCTTTGCTACTACCGGAAGCCGAAGCCGAAAAATACTTGTCGGTCGAGCCGAAGACGGCAGATAAAGACACCGCCGTCGCCGACGTGAAAACGGCACTGGATGGCGCCAAACAGATATTGATGGAGCGCTTTTCCGAAAATGCCACGCTGCTGGCGCAGCTACGCGATTACCTGATGGTCCATGGCGTCGTCGAATCACGGGGCATTGACGGCCAGCAGGAAGCCGGTGCCAAGTTTGCTGACTACTTCAACTACAGCGAGGCTTGGAAGACGATTCCTTCACATCGCGCCCTGGCCATATTTCGTGGCCGCAATGAAGGCTTCCTGACATCGAAACTCGCGCTTGACTCTGAACCCGCTGAGGAAAAGCCATCGTCGGGTTCGCCGTTCAATGCGTGCGAGGACATGGTTGCCGCATATGCCCACCCCGGCATGAAGATCGTCAACAAAAATCGCCCGGCAGACAAATGGCTGGCGGAAGTGGTGCGCTGGACCTGGCGCATCAAGATTTCGATGCACCTGGAAACCGAGTTGATGGGTGCCCTGCGTGAGAAGGCGGAGCGGGATGCGATCAGCGTGTTTGCCCTCAACTTGAAAGACTTGCTGCTCGCCGCTCCCGCCGGGCCGCGCGCGACCATGGGTATTGATCCGGGGATTCGAACCGGTTGCAAGATCGCGGTGGTCGACAACACCGGTCAGGTGATGGCGACGGCGACCGTCTATCCACATGAGCCAAGGCGCGACTGGGATGGCGCTTTGCATACGCTGGCAGCATTGGCCAGGACGCATCGCGTCGATCTGATTTCGATTGGCAATGGCACCGCCTCACGTGAGACCGACAAGCTGGCCGCAGATTTAATCAAAATGCTGCCTGACCAAAAAATGACCAAAATTGTCGTCTCCGAAGCAGGTGCGTCGGTGTACTCCGCTTCCGCATTCGCATCGAACGAATTGCCCGACCTGGATGTGTCGCTGCGTGGCGCGGTTTCGATTGCGCGACGCTTGCAAGATCCACTCGCGGAGTTGGTTAAGATCGAACCGAAATCGATCGGCGTTGGACAGTATCAGCACGATGTGAATCAAACGCAGCTGGCACGTTCACTGGCCTCAGTCGTGGAAGATTGCGTGAATGCGGTCGGCGTGAATGTGAACACCGCGTCGGCTGCGCTGCTGGCACACGTGTCCGGCTTGACGGCTTCGGTTGCGGCTAACATCGTGAGCTATCGCAATGCGAACGGCGCGTTCAAGTCGCGCGCGGCGTTGAAATCGGTGCCGCGTTTGGGAGACAAAGCGTTTGAGCAGTGTGCCGGGTTTCTGCGCATCGCCAATGGCGACAATCCGCTCGATGCTTCCTCGGTTCATCCGGAGGCTTATCCGGTCGTCGAAAAAATCCTTAAAGATATTCAGAAGGATGTAAAAGCCGTGATGGGTGATGGCGGGCTGCTAAGGGCACTCAATGCCGAAAAGTACGCTGACGCATGTTTCGGCTTGCCAACAGTGACCGACATCCTGAAGGAGCTGGAGAAACCGGGCCGCGATCCGCGCCCCGAATTCACCACGGCAACTTTCCAGGACGGCGTGGAAACGCTGCGCGATCTGCAGCCCGGAATGATCCTGGAAGGCGTGGTAACCAACGTGGCCGCGTTCGGCGCGTTTGTCGATATCGGGGTGCATCAGGATGGGTTGGTACACATCTCCGCACTCGCGCAAAAATTTGTAAAGGATCCGCGCGACATCGTGAAGGCAGGCGACGTCGTCAAAGTGAAGGTGATGGAGGTGGATGAAAAACGCAAACGCATTGCACTGACGATGCGGCTGAACGACTCTGCCGCGCCGCGCGAAAAATTCCAGAACTCTAGCACTGGTGCGGCTTCCAAGCCAAAAAGCATTGGAACCCCCCGTCAAATGGCGATCTCCGTTCCAGCAATATCGGCTGGCGCGATGGCGGCGGCGTTTGCGAAGTTGCAGGAAAAAGCCTGACCACTTAGCTGGCTAGCGCGCGCCGGTTCACCCCCCACACAAATATGCCTGCTGTCGCAAACATGATCAGGCTGTAGATCGCGGCCGGCACCGACATCATGCCGTTTCCGAGTACGTTGAACGCGATGTAAATTGCCAGCGTGCCGTTATGGATGCCAATTTCCATGGCGATGGCGATCGCCTGTTTGTCCGGTAGTTTGACTAGCCTTGGCACGCTGTAACCGAACCCAAGCGATGTTAGATTGAACACCAGGCACGCAATGCCGACGACGGGAAAGTATTTAACGAATGCCGTCCACTGCTGTGCAACAGAAACGGCCACGAGAGCAGCAAGCAACAGCACGGAGAAAATACGAATCGGTTTTTCCATGTGTTCGGCAAACGCCGCAAATCTGGACCGGACGAACATGCCGATCAAAACCGGCCCAAGAATGATCACGCCCACCTCGATGATTTTTTTAAATGGCGGCGGCACATATTGGTCAGATGCCATGAAGTATTGCATCGCAAGGCTGACGATAAACGGCAACGCCACCAGCGATAACGCGGAATTGATCGCTGTCAGCGTGATATTGAGTGCCACATCGCCGTGCGCGAGATGGCTGAAGATATTGGCCGAAGCACCACCTGGCGACGCGGCCAGCAGCATCATGCCAACGGCTAGCTCGGGTGGCAGCTTGAACAGCACGGCGATACCGAAGCAGATGCCGGTCAATACAAACATCTGGATGAAAAGGCCCACCAGCACAGCTTTGGGATAGCGCACGATGCGCGTGAAATCGGCGACGGTCAGGCTCAAGCCCAACCCCAACATAATGACGCCGAGAGCGATTGGGAGCAGTACGTTGGTGACTAGTGAGCTTTCCATAACGTCCCAGGGGCTTGTGGAAGTTTGCAATGAGGTACGTTGGCAGCAGCGTTTGCGAATTTTGCGAAAAAGGCTTTATTCGCATCTGCGTATGGGTTCACTGCGGCGTCCAGTATTATGCTCGCCATGCCTGACACCGCACAGCCTCCCATTCACCGCGACAACAACTTTGACCTGTTCTGTGGGCATGCTGGTTTTTGCCCTTCGAGGTCAGCTTCCCTTACATGGCGGCATTGTCGTCCTGCTGCCCTTGCTTATCGTCCTGACCAGCCAGCCCCGGCTGCCGGGCACCCTTCTGATGTGCGCGACGGTTGCCTACACGACCTTCTGGCTGGCCTTTCATCCACGCCTGAAGTTACCGATTTCCGGTCGCATCGGTGATACCTCGTATGGTTTGTATGTTTATGCGTTCCCGATTCAGCAATTGATCGCGTGGTGGCTCCCAGCCATCGGACCGTGGGCTCTGTTTGCGTCAAGTTTCGCCTGCGGCTTCGTTGTTGCCTGGTGCTCGTGGCATTTGATCGAACGACCGGCACGCGTCCGACGAGGCTATCTAAAACTCTTTCACCAGATGCTGCTGGCGCCGGCTCACCGCCAGTTTTTCCGGTATGCCGCGAATCACTACCGCCCAATGGGT
>JBKJMK010000252.1:0-4361 GCA_046596005.1 Usitatibacteraceae bacterium
CTTTATAAACCGATTTAGCACCGGCGCTTGCCTTCAACTCAAATTCAACCGGCCCCTTGGGGTTTGCCGACGCCCAGCGAAATGCCGGTTGTAGTGTTGCAACATTCGTATCGCGCGGATAAATAAGGCGCTCAGCCAGCAACGGGGCAACGTCTGGTTTTTGCGGGCTGCCCAAACTGCGCATGCGAATCGACGCGCTTGAAGTCTGCGCCACCGCCGTGACAACCTTGGAAGACACCTTCCAATTGGTCTCACGCATCGTCGGCGGCGGGCCGATTTTGGCGGTCACTTCAGTATCGCCAACCAGGAAGTCGCCCGGACCCTTCAAAACGTACTCTTTGCCGGAAATCAGGTACATCACACCCACGGCACATTCCTTGGTGCAACTTATACGTGCACCTTTTTTTACCTCAGCCATCAGCGTGGCCTTGCCGGTATCCATCGCCGCATCGCCTTTGACATCGGTGACAAAAGCGATTCCGCTGCTCTGCGCGTGCGTCGCGATCGTCAACGCGGAAACCACGATGGCCGAGAAAAAATATTTTGTTTTCATGCTGCTCTCCCAGAGTTACAAATTTACCGATGGTCCAAACGCTTTTACACCGAATGCTGTGACGGTGCCACCGCTTTCACGCCCCATATCTGCAGCGAGCTGTGGCCACGCAGTGCTTGCTCGCCACAATCAATCATTTCGAACCCGGCAGGCAATTGCGCCCTTACCTGCTCAGTCATTACGATTGGCGTGCCCAGACGCTTCGTCAACCCTTCGATCCGCGATGCAACATTGACGGCATCACCAATTGCCGAATAGTTATGGCGTTCTGTAGAGCCAATGTTGCCGACCACGACTTTTCCATAGTTTATGCCTATTCCAATTTCCACGGGAGGCAATCCTTCCGAAGCAAACTCTTCGTTCAATTTTCGAAGCTGCTCTACCATGTCGAGGCCACACCTGACAGCAGATTCACAAGGGTTGCCTAGACTGCGCGGCGCACCGAACAAAACCATCATGCCGTCACCCATAAATTTATCCATGGTGCCGTCGAAACGGTGCACTGATCCCACCATTTGGTCGAAATAGCGCGTCAGCAAAGACGTGACCGCTTCCGGCGACAGCGACTCCGATATTCCTGTGAATCCGCGGATGTCGGTAAACACTACGCACACTTCTGCGGTTTTCGCCGAAACGCCTTCAGACAAATTACCGGCAAGGATTTCATGCAACACCGCTGGCGATACGCTTCCGGAAAAAGACCGCCTGATGAGATTTTTTTCGGCAAGGGTTCGCATGCCATCCGCCACTGCACCCACCCCCACAGCGATCCACAAGATTACTGTGAATGTTAGCGCGGGAATATACCAATTGACTGTGATGAGTATCACTGAAAGTGCAAAAAAAACGAGGGGCGCAATGACGAACGTCGCAAGATATGTGCGGCGATTAGAAGGAGCAAAAACGAATGCCAGCAACAGCACGCAGATAGTCCATTGCCACAAGGCGGGGAGCGGTGTCAGGAGACCATCGCCCAACAGGTTGCGCAACACCTGATAGTGAACGGTGACGCCGGGTTGAGTGGGATTGAGTGTCTCATCGTCGTCACCTGAGCCGCCTCTTTCCCAATCGGACAGCCCAACCGGCAATTTCCAGCGGTCCTGCAATCGCGACACGGTGCCAATCAGCACAACCTTCCCCGCAAATTGGCGTGAAAGCTCATTCACGTTATTCGATTCCTGCCATTCGAGGACCTGCTGGATCGGAATGTAGCGAATCAACCCCCCCACAGAGTAATCGATCAGCCCCTCCCCCGACTTGCGTCCCGCCCTCCGTGCGATCTCGGCAGCAAAAACCGGGAAAGTACCGGTATTCACTAAACCAGTCTCGCTGAAGCGCCGCGCTACCCGATCGGGATCTTCAACAATTTTGTCAATGGCGAAGGTTTCGTCGCCTAACATCCGCAGAAACGGCTTATGGATGGGTGCGATAAAGCCAGCGCGGTCCACCGTGTGCGCCACGACCAGCGGTGTCACCTGCTTTAGTTCAACCAGCCCCGTGAACAAAGCTCGATCGAGGCCGGGCTTGATCTTGTCGAATGATTTTGGTGGTAGCTGGATATCGACCCCGACCACTGCTGGTTTTACGGCCGCAAGCGCCCGCATGGTTTTTCCCAGATGCTCGTGCCACATCGCCAACGGCTCCTCAAAAACGTCTTCGGAAGCGTCATCCATGCCGATCAATACCGGTTCCACCTTGGCTGGGCGCGGATGCAAACCACGCATCGTTTTCATTTGCAAATCAAACGACAAACGTTCCAGGAGGCTGACGAGTGATTGATTGTTCGTGGGAAAACTATAAAGAAACGAGAACACAAGAACCGCGATGGCCAACAATGCGATCCCGCGCGAGGCATGCGGTGCCCAAAATTTGCGAATTGAATCCAAAACTGCCAACAGAAACACTCCCTTTATCGTGCGCATGTCATGCCGAAATTTGTCGGCACCTGCTTTTAGCACTATTCTAGCGTCTCGGCACACAACAAGATTGAAGCATGATCAAACCGTTCGGTACTTTTGACTACGTCATCGTCGGCGCAGGTACTGCCGGCTGTGTACTCGCCAACCGGCTCTCCGCCGACCCATCAGTCCGAGTATTGCTGTTGGAGGCCGGTGGAAAGGACGACTGGATATGGATTCACATTCCGGTAGGCTACCTTTATTGCATTGGCAATCCACGCACCGACTGGTGTTATTACACCGACCCCTGTGACGGACTGAATCGCCGTTCCATTCTTTACGCACGCGGCAAGGTGCTGGGCGGATGCTCGTCAATTAACGCCATGGTTTACATGCGTGGGCAGGCGCGCGACTATGACGAATGGGAGGCTGGTGGCAATCCGGGATGGTCGTGGCATGATGTCTTGCCGATTTTCAAGCGCTCGGAAGATCATCACGCCGGAACGAGTGATATCCACGGTGCTGGCGGCGAATGGCGAGTAGAAGAGCAGCGGCTCGAATGGGAAATTTTGAACGCGTGGCGCGACGCGGCAGAGCAATGCGGCATCCCGAAAGTACCCGATTTCAATGGCGGCGACAATTTTGGATCAGCCCGCTTCCAGGTCAATCAGCGCACTGGCATCCGGTGGAATGCCTCCAAGGCATTTCTGCGACCGGCAATGCAGCGACCGAATTTGAAAGTAGTCACAAACGCGCTCGCAACAAAGATTCGCGTTCAGATGCGTGACGGCAAACGCGAGGCAACGGGTATTGAATTTGTTCGGGATGACGAAGCATTTTTTGCGGAAGCGGCTGCGGAGACAATACTTGCCTCGGGTGCCATCAATTCTCCGCAGTTGCTACAACTATCCGGCGTCGGACCTGCAAAACTCTTGCGGGAACACGCAATAAACATCGTGCACGAATTGCCCGGCGTCGGTGAAAATTTGCAGGATCACTTGCAGTTGCGGATGGCATTCAAAGTGCATGGCGTGCGCACACTGAACGAATGGGCGAACAGCTTGTTCGGCAAGGCACAGATGGCGATACAGTACGCACTGTTTCGCTCCGGACCGCTATCGATGGCACCCTCTCAGCTCGGTGCGTTCGCAAAATCGGACGCGGCGCAAAAATCCGCGAATATCGAATTTCACATTCAACCGCTTTCGCTGGATAAATTTGGCGATCCGCCGCACGCATTTCCTGCTTTTACGGCGAGCGTCTGCAACCTGCGTCCGGAAAGCCGTGGCCATGTACGGATCAAGAGTGACGATCCGCATACACATCCGGTCATTCAGCCCAACTACCTTTCGACCGAGCAGGACCGCAAAGTTGCGGTCGACGCGATGCGACTCACGCGCAAAATTTCAGCGGCAGACGCACTTCAAAAATATCGCCCGGAAGAGTTTCTGCCCGGCGCGTCAATTCAAAGCGACGCAGAGCTGGCGAAGGCGGCGGGAAATATTGGCACCACGATCTTTCACCCTGTCGGAACCTGCAAAATGGGGCCGGCAGCGGATGCGACCGCAGTCGTAGACGCACGCCTGCGGGTACATGGCATTGCGCGGCTGCGCGTGGTGGACGCATCGATCATGCCAACGATCACATCAGGCAACACCAATTCGCCGACGATCATGATCGCCGAGCGCGGAAGCGTGATGATCATCGAAGATCGTGTTCGTAAACAATAAACCCCTGCATTGGCGACTGTCCTGGCCGATTATGCCCTGTGTGTGCGACCGGTCAGTGCCAGGATTTCAATTAGGGATTATTTCGACGAAACCTTGCCGTTCACTTTTGCGTCCAGCAGCAATGCCATCGGTGTTCGCTTGAATCGCTCGGAATTAACCGCCAGTACCATCTGCCACGCC
>JBKJMK010000393.1:0-6349 GCA_046596005.1 Usitatibacteraceae bacterium
GCTGCAGCGCATACTGGAAGCGCGTCCCGATGTGCTGGTGAAAGGCGGCGACTGGGCAATCGATAAAATCGTCGGCGGCGCAGAAGTCAAGAGCTGGGGTGGTAGCGTGCACGCGATCACGTTCGAGTTCGAACGTTCCACCACAGCGACGCTCGCTAAAATTCGTGCCTCCTCATGATTGAGGAGGCACTCCTCCAACGGTTTCAATCTATTGTTGGCAGCAACGGCTTTATCACCGATGTGTCCGACATCGCACCCTACGTCCGCGATTGGCGTGGCAACTTCATCGGCAAATCATCACTCGTCGTCAGGCCGGCCAACACTAGGGAAGTCGCCGCCGTCGTCAGCCTCTGCGTGGAAACGTGCACACCCATCGTCCCCCAAGGCGGTAATACCGGCATGGTCGGAGGCGGTGTCCCAGATGACTCCGGCACCGCCATTGTTCTTTCGCTGACGCGCATGAACAGGATTCGCGCCATCGACCTCGCCAACAACGCAATGACTGTTGAGGCAGGCTGCGTTTTGGCCACCGTTCAGGAAGCCGCGCTGAACAGCAACCGTTATTTCCCACTTTCGCTGGCGGCAGAAGGAAGTTGCACCATCGGCGGCAACCTCTCCACCAACGCAGGCGGCACAGCCGTGTTGCGCTATGGCAATGCACGCGATCTGGTGCTGGGAATCGAAGCCGTTACTCCAAACGGAAAAATCTGGAACGGGCTCAAGGCGCTGCGCAAAGACAACACCGGTTACGATCTGAAGCATTTACTGATGGGCGCAGAAGGCACGCTTGGCATCATCACCGCGGCGGTGCTGAAACTATTTCCCAAGCCGCAGTGCACATGCACAGCGCTTGTTGCCGTAGCCGATCCCGCGGCGGCAGTTGAATTGCTCGCGTCGATTCAGGCAGCAATGGGAGACCGCCTTACCGGTGTCGAATTGATGTCGCGCGTTTGCCTCGATCACGTCATCAAACATTTTCCGAAGACGGTAGAGCCATTTTCCACGCACCACGATTGGCAAGTGCTCGTCGAACTCACCGATACGTTCAAAGACGCGCGACTGGAAGAAGCATTATCTGCCGCGCTCGAGCCGGCATTTGAAAACGGCAACGCGATCGATGCGGTGATTGCGACAAGTGAAGCCCAGTCGCGGGCACTGTGGGATATTCGAGAACACATTCCCGAGGCCGAGAAGCTGCAGGGCAAAAGTGTGAAGCACGATATCTCCGTGCCGATTTCACGCATCGCAGAATTCATTCAACGCGGCGATATCGCGTTGGCCAGTCAATTTCCCGCGGCACAAATCATCTGCTTCGGTCATATTGGCGATGGCAATCTGCACTACAACCTGAATTTTCCGGGCGCACTTCCATCAGCAGAACAATCTCGCGAAGCCAACAGCATCGTCTATGCGCTACTCGATGAACTGGCGGGATCCATCAGCGCGGAACATGGCGTGGGGCAGATGAAACGCGAAGAAATCACGCACTACAAGTCGATTGTGGAGCTCGACATGATGCGCGCAATCAAGGCTGCGCTCGACCCGAATGGAATCATGAATCCAGGAAAGGTTCTGTAGGACACGCGGATAAAGCCTGTTCAATTAATTATTGCTTCACGGGGGCGGACGCTTCCTTCTCTGCGGGCGCAACCACCGCGACCGGTACCGTGGTCGGGCACGTCACGGCGCGCAAATTACCGCCTTCAAATTCGCGCTGCATCAACGTGAGCCGCGCAACCATATTGGTATCTGGTTCACGCACGGTGAACAGCGTTTCTTTCACCTGCGGATTTCGCGGCGTGACCTGCGCGTCCTTTACCAGCAATCTGGCCTTGGCATTCAGGTCTGCCACAACTTTCAAGGCCGCCTCGTCAGAAGAAAATACGCCAAGCGAAATTGTATTATCGCCGAGTGCTGAAACGTCCTTCACGCCGGATTTTTTTAGATTGGCAACCAGCGCATCTGCAGCGCGCTTGTCTTTTTGCGCTGGCAGCGTCACGGCGAAACGCGAAAATTCCTCGGCGTTTCGCGAACTCACACGAGTGCCCAGATTCATGGCGGCAAACAACGCTTGCGCGCGCGCGCCATCGGCTGGCTTGACAGCAAAATCGACGCACGCCGAGCCGCTGAGGCTTGCGGCCAGTTTCCGTGCTGCAATTGCATCCTGTTGTGCCTTGGCGGGATCGGCAACCGAAAATATCTTGAGAGCGCCGGGATTGATTTCGCGTGGTGCCTCCGTCCTCGGCCTGGTTTCGTTTAGATAGATGTGTGCGCCAAGTGCGACGTTGGCGATCAACAAAAGAAAAAAAATGAGGCGGGCCATGAGTGGATTCAGGAGTGGTCGAAGCTAGGCGGTGGCAATGACAAGAAGGCCGTCAAGCACAAGATTGTCGTTGATCGATACCGGAAATGGAAGGTGTGGCGCCAGCGCATGCATGGCACCGCCACTGCCAATGCAGCGTGGTACATCACCGGCTTTATCAGACAGGTGTGCGTACATCCGCGCCACCGCGCCAGCACAGGCCTCCAGCGCACCCGAGGTAATGGCATTGGCGGTACTGTCCGGAAAGGTCTGGTACTCACCCTGTCCGGCCGGCAACTGTGCCGTCGCGATGCTCAGCGCCCGATGCATTAACATCAGCCCCGGCACGATGATGCCACCAAGAAATTTCCCGTCAACGGTAAGCGCATCTACGGTTAACGCCGTACCGGACATCACCACCAGTTGCGGGTGCGGGGCATCTTCGGCGGCAACGTGCGCTCCGATAAGCGCGGCCCAGCGGTCACTGCCAAGTTGCGCGGGATTGTCGTAGCGATTCACGACGCCACATTTGGACGCCTCCGCACGAATGAAAAAAATCGGCTTGCCCAGAAAATGGACTTTATCTTCAATCGCGCTGGCAATTAACGGCCCGGCAACATTGGAGATCACGATGCGATCAATTTCTGACGTTTTCAACACATCACTAAATGCCTGGTTGCCCACAATGTCATTGGTATCTGCCGCGCCGCGTAAACGCCACTTTGTACCGTCGTGCAAACCCCACTTTATTCGCGTGTTGCCGGCATCAATAGCAAGAATTTTGGCGCTCATTTACTGACGCTCCGCAGAGTGACTTCGCCAGCGACGACGTGCAGTGCTTTGCCCTTGATGGTGACGATCAACGCGCCATCATCGGCTACGTCTTTTGCGATTGCATCTACCGCACTGCCGTCAGAAAAAAGCACGCGAACGGGCTTGCCATGCAATGCATGGACTTCCCGCCACGCCGCTTTGAAGGTGGAAAATCCGGTCTCGCGAAATTCATCGAGGGCAACAACCAATTCCTGTAAAACGCGCGCCAACAAGCGATTGCGTGACGGCGGCTTCCCGCACAAGGAATTCACGTCTGCAACCGGCTGATCGATGTGCATCTTCAGACTATCGCGGAAGTTCACATTTATACCTATACCAATCACCACCGTCGCAGGACCGAGCATATCACCCTGCGTTTCGATCAAGACCCCCGCCAACTTGGCGTCACCTGCAACAATATCGTTGGGCCACTTTAGACCAACGCAATGTGAATCGCGCAAATCGACACCGCCAATATTGCGAAGCGCGCGCAGGACTGCAAGCCCAACCACCAGTGACAGCCCCCCTAGTTGAGCAACACCTTTATCGAAACGCCAAAGCAGCGAAAACGTGAGTGATGCGCCAAGCGCTGAATGCCACGTGCGTCCGCGCCGTCCGCGACCAGCCGTTTGCATTTCGGCGGCCAGGCACATCCCGCCCGGCGCACCCAGATTGGCCCGGCGCAGCAATTCGGCGTTGGTGGAGTCGATGCTGGTGAGCACCTCGATATCGACACGTTTTGCAGTAGCGCCAAGGGCCGCATGTATGCGATCAACATCAAGGAGCTCAATGGGGGCCGCGAGACGATAGCCCTTGCGGGTGAGACTGAAAATGTCAATGCCGGCATCACTGGCATCGCGTATTGCATCTGATATCGCGCTACGCGAGACGCCATATTTTTCGGCAAGCCGCACACCCGAAGTGAAGTGCTCATGCGACAAATCACGCAGCAAGGAAAACGCCAAGGGCCGCATTTTGAAATTCAGGCTCAGCTATTTTCAGCTTTACAGGCCGCCACTTCTGCCTGGTATGCGATACCCGCAATGACGGAATCGAGCAATAAACGCACGCGCTTGGTGAGTTTGCTGGTGGCGCGGTAATCGGCCGGCGCAATGAAATCCACCCGCCCGGCATCGAGCAGCCTCACACAGGTGGCCTTACTCTTGGCGAGCCTGGGATTGAACACCGCCAGCGAATGGCCGCCACTTTTGGTGGTCAGCGCCATCGACGGCACATCAGTCATGCCATCGCCGATGTAAATAATGTTGGAAAACGGAATTGGTCGCTCACCCTCGGGCATGTGTTCATTGATCGACTCGGACATCGCCTCCTTGCCCTTGTTGATACGAAACAGGAACTGCGTTTTTGATGTGTCGGTGATCAGCAGTTTCGGGAATGTCACGATGCCGTAATGGTTAAAGTGATATTCGGACGCGTATATTTGTTTGAAATATTTGCGGATCGAGACGCCTTCAAGAATTTCTTTCTGGCCTGCCGAAATGATGTAGTGATGCACGTTTACCGCTGCACCGCCGTGTTTTTTTACATACGCGTTGATATTGCCGAACCATTCCTCAACCCCGGGGAAATACTTGATACCCGCAGCCATCGCCGAAAAATCCTTGCGTGTGATTCGGACCTCGTCATTCTTGTATAGCATCTCCATCATCAACCGCATGTAAACGAGCATGGGATCGGAATCGGTCTGGGTCGCCTCCTGATGCACCCGCGCCCAGAATGCACCCGGCTCGATACCGAATTTTGGCAACACCGTGTATTCCTGCATCGGCTGCGGAGAGAGCGTGCCATCGAAGTCATAAACCATTGCGATGGTGTTTTGAGTGAAGGTTTTTTTTACCATGGGGGAAGTTTAGCTGCAAATTAAAACGCCCGGCGAGCCGGGCGTTTTTTTGCGTCATAGCGACCTTCGCGGCAATGACGGGTGCGTCTCAATCCGCGTATAGACCTGCCTTCTTGATGATCGGCCCCCACTTGGCGATTTCAGCCGGCAGGAAAGCGCGCAACACTTCAGGCTTGCGGCGTTCGACCGGTTCGGGGCTGGTCCCCAGGTCGCCAAAGCGTTTCTTGATATCGGCATCGTTAAGCGCCTCGTTCAACGCCGCGTTCAGTTTGTCAATAATCGGCTTTGGTGTGCCCTTCGGCGCCCACATGCCATGCCAGATGCCGACCTCAAAACCTTTGAACCCGCCCTCTTCCATCGTTGGCACATCGGGCAGCGAAGCGACACGGGTTTTACTGGTAACGCCATAAACCTTGACTTTGCCGGCCTTGATGTTGGCGGTGGTATTGGTAGTCTGGTCGCACATGAAATTCACCTGGCCACCGAGCAGATCTGTCATCGCAGGCGCGGTGCCCTTATATGGCACGGTCAACACGTCCGTCTCGATGGCGCTCATGAAAAGCATTCCACACAAATGCGATGCGGCACCGATACCGGCGTTGGCATACGAGACTGTCGCCTTGTTGGCCTTCACGTAGGTGATCAGCTCTTTGATGTTGTTTGGCGGGAAATCCTTGTTCCCGATCATGGTCATCGGCACGGTGGTAACGAGGCCGATTGGTTCGAGATCGGTAACAGCGTTGTAGCGCAGATTGCGATATAGCGTAGCGCTGGTGGAAATGCCAATGTGCATGAGCAACACCGTATAGCCATCGGGTGTTGCCTTGGCGACCTTTTCGTTGCCGATGTTGCCGCCGGCACCACCGACGTTTTCGACCAGTACCGTTTGGCCGAGCGACTTTGACATCACCTGCGCGATAGAGCGGGCGACCGTATCGGTCGGCCCACCTGCGGCGAACGGCACGATCATCGTGATTGGTTTGGACGGGTAAGCTTGCGCGCTGGCGAAGTTACTAAACATGATCGTCGCAGCGGCCAAAAAAATACTCTTGAGTTTCATTTGTCCTCCAGAAAAACGGTTAGGCGTTAAGCCAAATTTTGGTATTTTCCCCAGTTTAGCCGATCCGGCGGTTTTCGGGTCCGCTGCCTTCGCCGTTTGCAGACGTTGTTTCCGCTACAATCCGGCCAATCACAAAAACGTCGTAAAACAGTCATTTTCTGCGGGAGGTTCGTTATGTTCGGACGACTGATGCCTAAAGAAGGCCGTTTCTTCGATTTATTCAACGGGCACGCTGCACTAATCGTTGACGGCGCGCACGAACTAAACCTGTTCATGAGTGATCTGGGCAACCGCGAGGCTCATGCGCAGAACG
>JBKJMK010000153.1:0-22414 GCA_046596005.1 Usitatibacteraceae bacterium
GATAGGCGCTGTGTTCACAAACCGTCTAAGGCTTCCGATGCGCTTGCAGACTGACCCCTCTGTGATATACGGGATGGGCCCGCGTTTCGATGGCAATATTCGGCGACGCGATTTGACGACCGACACACCCTACAACACTTATACGCGTGACGGTCTGCCACCGACCCCTATCGCCATGCCTGGATGGGGCGCATTGTTTGCTGCTGTGAAGCCGACGCAATCCGACAAGCTATACTTTGTGGCGAAAGGCGATGGCAGCCATTATTTTTCACGCACGCTGGATGAACACAATCGCGCTGTCGCCAAATATCAGCTTGGAAAATAACATGCCCGACAAGTGCATTATTCGGTGAATTCAATGTCGGATGGGTCCCATGGCCGGTAGGTTCATCACCCTCGAAGGTATCGACGGTGCGGGCAAGTCTTCGCATCTGGCCTTCATCGCCGCGCGCATCAACGCGCGCGGCATTGAGGCGGTGACGACACGTGAGCCCGGCGGCACAACTCTCGGCGAGAAAATTCGCAGCATCGTACTGAACGAAAAAATGCACGGCGATACTGAGACCCTGCTGATGTTTGCATCCCGAACCGAGCAGCTTGCGCAAATCATCAAGCCCGCAATGATGCGTGGAGCGTGGGTATTGTGCGACCGGTTTACCGATTCCACCTTTGCCTACCAATGCGGCGGGCGCAGTTTGCCCGAGCTGCGCATCGCAGCAATGGAAGAATGGGTGCACGGAGATTTGCAGCCGGATCTTACGTTGCTTTTTGATGCGCCGCTGGCGGTAGCGCGCGAGCGACTCGATAAGGGCACTTCGATCCCCGACAAGTTTGAGCGAGAGAAAAGCGACTTTTTTTTCAACGTACGCAGTGCTTACCTGAAACGCGCCGCACAATTCCCGCAGCGCATCAAGGTGATTAATTCTGCGCGCAGCCTGGTCGAAATACGTGCCGAGTTGGTCACGCTGATCGATTCGCTATGAGTATCGAACTGTTGCCGTGGCATGCCGCGCCGCTGCTTGAGTTGCTCAGTCGACGCGAGAAACTCCCGCATGCGTTGTTGCTATACGGGCGACAGGGCATCGGCAAAGTTGAGTTCGCGCGCGCAATTGCCCAATCGTTGTTATGCGAATCACCCAGCCATTCAGTGGCGTGCGGAACTTGCGACGCCTGTGGCTGGTTCAGGCAGGGCAATCATCCGGATTTTCGCGAATTGATGCCTGAAGCGCTGAGTGAAGATGAGGTTGATGCAGACGCGCCAATCGACGCGGAAGCCAAAGACAAGAAGAAGAGCAAGATAATTACCGTTGATCAAATTCGCGGCATCGCGAGTTTCATGACGCTATCCACACATCGTGACGGATTTCGGGTGTTGCTGATTCATCCGGCAGAGACGCTCAATGCGAACGCGGCGAATTCGTTACTGAAGACGCTGGAAGAACCGCCACCGCGTACCTTGATTCTGCTGGTTACCGATCAAATTGGCCGCCTCATCGCCACCATCAAGAGCCGCTGCCAGAGGGTGTTGGTGGCGGCACCGGATGAGGTCACCGCATTGGCATGGTTGAAGGCGCAGGGTATTGCAGACGCAGATACCGCGCTAGGGCAGGCCGGGGGTGCGCCGCTCGCCGCCGTTGCCTTTGCGGACGCTGATTACCAGTCACAGCGAAAGGCGTTTCTGCAGGTACTTCACGCTGCCGATGCTGACCATCTCGCCACTGCGCAGGCGTTTGAGAAAAGTGACCTGGTAAACGTTATTACCTGGTTGCAAACCTGGGTGAGCGATGTCGCGTTATCGCGACTGATCGGCGAAGTGCGGCACCACCGTGATCAGAAGACCGCCATCTCGCACATTGCGTCACGGGTTCATTTGCCCGCGTTGTTTCGCTATGAGTCGCAATTGCGTCAGGCGCGGCGCACCATTCACCATCCGCTAAATGCAAGACTTTTGCTCGAACAATTGCTAATATCGTACGCGAACGCAATCACTCCCGCTTAGCACATGGCCGACACCAGCATATCCCCGACTAAACGTCCCGACGTTATCTCCCTTAATCTCAAAGGTAAGAGCGCGTTGTACTCCGCATGGATGCCGCTGTTGAGGGGTGGCGGTTTGTTCATGCAGTCGACTAAAGATCACAAACTCGGTGATGAAATACTGTTGGTGCTGACTTTTCTTGATGAGACAACCAAGATTCCACTGTCAGGTACGGTCGCGTGGATTAACCCGCCGCATGCGCAAGGAAATCGTCCTCAGGGGGTAGGAATTCGCCTGCCAGACAACGAAGCAGGCAAGGATTTGAAGAAGAAAATCGAAGGAATTTTGGCGCCCGTTGCCAAATCAGACCGACCTACCCACACCCTTTAGATCCTGGCCACGCCAGACTAGACAATATTTTCTTTTGTGACGCGGTCCAGCCATTTTTCGTTGTCAGGTGGCACGAAGCTTTGCATACGGGCGATAAGCTTCATCAGATCAAAGTCGACAATCAAGCTGTCCCGATGCGCATCGCGCAGTAAACGCTCATTCTTGGCGTGGTCGAGAAACATCACCAGATGATCGAAGAATCCGGCGACGTTCAATAGGCCTACCGGCAATGAATGATAGGCAAGTTGCTGCCAAGTCAACGCCTCAAACAGTTCGTCCAGCGTGCCGTAGCCGCCGGGCAGTGCAATGAAGCCGTCACACAGGTCGGTCATCAGCGCCTTGCGTTCGTGCATCGTGTTGACTACGTGCATTCGCGTGAGTCCGGTGTGGCCGACTTCCTTCTCCATGAGTTTCTTCGGAATCACGCCAACCACTTCGCCACCCGCCGCGAGGCATGCATCGGCGGCAACACCCATCAGACCAACGTGCCCGCCGCCGTAGATGAGCCGGATATTGTTGTGCGCGAGTGTCGTTCCAAGCTCCGCTGCCGCTACTTTGAACGCCGGATTGGTGCCTGGACTTGAGCCGCAGAACAGGCAAATGGATTTCAGTGTTTTGATGGTTGCGTTCATTGCCCGATTATACCAATGGCCATTGGGACGCCTGCGGGAATGCGATAATTGCCACATGTTTATCGATTCGCACTGCCATCTGGATTTCCCGGAACTCGAGGCTGACCGCGCCAACGTGTTGGCGCTCATGCGCAGCAACGGCGTCACGCACGCGCTGACGATTTCAACGACGCTCAAAACATTTCCGGCCGTGCGCGCGGTGGCAGAAGCCAACGAAAACATCTGGTGCTCCGCAGGCGTGCATCCGGATGAACAAGTTGATGATCACGAAGCGTCGTTGGAAGAATTACTCACAATGGCGAAGCACCCGAAAGTAGTCGCCATTGGTGAAACCGGGCTCGATTACTATCGTCTGCCCGAACCGCTCGATTGGCAGCGCGAGAGATTTCGCGTTCATATTCGCGCCGCGAAAGCTACCGGTAAGCCGCTGGTCATTCACACCAGGAATTCTCACGCTGACACGTTGCGCATCATGAATGAAGAGGGCGCGGCCGATGTCGGTGGCGTGATGCATTGTTTCACTGAGGTGCAGGCTGTTGCGGATGCAGCGATGGCAATGAATTTCTACATTTCGTTTTCTGGCATTGTTACATTCAAGAATGCGAAGGATCTAAAGGAAGTCGCCAAAAATGTGCCACTTGAGCGCATGCTGATCGAGACGGATTCCCCGTATCTGGCGCCGGCACCGTTTCGCGGGAAAATGAATCAGCCTGGCTACGTGAAGCATGTGGCGGAGCATATCGCGGCGTTGCGGGGGATTTCAGTGGAGGCTGTGGCTGAGGCGACAACGGCGAATTTCTTCAGGTTGTTTTCGCAGGCGAAGAAATAGCCATGTAAACCCTGTCATTTCCGAACCCGCCTTATCGGGGAGAAAGGCAGATTGCTCACCTGGATCGAAATCACCAATTTTTGCCTGTGCGGGAATGTCGAGCGGGAAAACTCCAGCACCAGCGGGCATCACAGGGCAAAAGTGCTCCGAACACCGCGCCAGCATTAGATATTGACTTTTTATTGCCAGCGAAGCCGCTCCTGTAATATTCGGAAAACGAAAACAGGGGAGTGATCATCATGTCAGAAGTCATGCGGAGTTTCATTGGTGTCGCACTGTTGATTGGCATCGGCGTATTGCTGTCGATGAATCGCAAGAGTATTCGTTGGCGCACCGTGCTCGCCGCCCTTGCCGTGCAGATGGCGATTGGCGCTTTCGTATTGTTTATCCCACTTGGCAAAGACACGCTCACCGCGGTCGCTGGTGGCGTCACCCACGTGCTGGAGTATGGTTTCAAGGGCACCGAATTTTTGTTTGGCGGACTGGTGTCGGCAAAGATGTTCGAATTGTTCGGTGGCGGGGGTTTTGTGTTTGCGTTTCGCGTGCTACCGACCATCATCTATGTGACCACACTGATCGCGGTGCTGTATTACCTGGGTGTGATGCGCTGGATCATCACCATTCTGGGCACGGTTTTCCAGAAGCTGCTTGGCGTGTCAAAAATTGAATCCTTTTGTGCGGTAACGACGATTTTCCTTGGGCAAAATGAAATGGGCGCGGCGGTGAAGCCTTTTATCAGCAAGCTCAAGGGCCCGGAGATTTTTGTCATCATGACCAGCGGCATGGCGAGTGTTGCCGGCGCGGCGCTGGCGGGTTACGCCGGCCTGGGCGTGAAAATGGAATACCTGATCGCGGCAAGCTTCATGGCGATCCCTGGTGGATTGTTGTTCGGAAAATTGCTTTGTCCCTCAGATGAAGAGACCAACATCAGCTTTGACAATCTGCAGTTTGAAGAAAAAAAGCCTGCCAATCTTATCGAGGCCGCCGCCAGTGGCGCAACACTTGGCCTGGCGATTGCAGTCAGCGTGGGGGCAATGCTGATCGCCTTTATCGGCTTGATCGCGTTGTTCAACGGCGTTATCGGCGGTATCGCCGGATGGATGGGGTTCGCTGGCGTAAATCTGGAAACGATGCTGGGCAAAGTCTTTGCGCCGCTCGCGTATATGCTCGGCGTGACGTGGGAACACGCCGCGTTTGCGGGGAATTTGATCGGCCAGAAACTCATCCTCAATGAATTCGTCGCGTACGTCGGCTTGGCCCCTTACCTGCAACCGGTCGACAAAGTCGTTGCGGCGGGTCTCACGGTGATCGATCCACGCACGCTGGCGATTCTCTCGTTCGCGCTCTGCGGCTTCGCAAACATTTCGTCGATTGCCATTCTTGCCGGCGCATTTGGCAGCGTCGCCCCGCAATTGCGCGGCATCGTGGCGAAATACGGCTTGCGCGTGGTGGCAGCGGCGACATTGTCCAACTTGATGAGTGCGACCATCGCCGGCATATTTCTTTCGGCAAAATATTGAAACCGCCCAGGATGTTTCTTCCCCAGGAAATCATCCGCAAGAAACGCGACGGGCACGCGCTCGATGCCGGGGACATCGCTGTCTTCGTACGCGGTATTGCCGACAACATCGTTAGCGAAGGTCAAATCGCGGCCTTCACGATGGCGACTTTTCTTAATGGCATGTCGCGTACCGAGGCCGTCGCATTGACGCTTGCAATGCGCGACTCCGGCACTGTGCTTGATTGGCAGGCGTTGAACCTGCCCGGCCCGGTAGTTGACAAGCATTCTACCGGTGGGGTTGGTGACGTCGTATCGCTCATGCTGGGGCCGATGGTGGCGGCCTGCGGCGGCTTCGTGCCGATGATTTCCGGCCGTGGACTCGGCCACACCGGCGGTACGCTCGACAAGCTGGATGCCATTCCCGGTTATCAAACCAATGTCTCGATTCAAAAATTTCAGCAGGTGGTGCGCGATGCCGGCGTAGCCATCATTGGTCAGACCGCTGAACTTGCTCCCGCCGATAAGCGTGTCTATGCCACGCGAGATGTTACGGCGACAGTCGAATCTATTCCACTGATCACCGCGTCCATACTCTCAAAGAAGCTTGCCGCCGGATTGGATGCGCTGGTGATGGATGTAAAAGTTGGTTCTGGTGCCTTCATGCCGACACTGGAAAAATCACGCGAGTTGGCGAAAAGCATCGTCGAGGTCGGCAATGGCGCAGGCGTGACAACTTCCGCATTGCTTACCGATATGAATGAGCCACTCGCCCCCTGTGCGGGAAACGCGATCGAAGTTCGCTGCGCCATCGAGTATCTTAATGGCAAGTCGCGGCCAGAACGATTGCATGAGGTCACGATCGCCTTGGCAGCGCAATTGCTGGTGACAGCGGGCATTGCGAAAAACGCCGGGGAAGCGAGGCAAGCGTTGACCCTGTGTCTGGATAGCGGCCACGCAGGTGAACGATTCGGAAAAATGGTTTCGCAGCTCGGTGGCCCAAATGACTTGCTTGAAAATCCCGATAAATATTTACGCCGTGCCGCAGTAATCAAACCAGTCCTTGCATCGCGTGCAGGCTTCATTGCCGCCTGTGACACGCGCCAAGTCGGCTTGGTCGTCGTCGCGCTCGGCGGCGGGCGGATGCGTGCCACTGACGCGATCGATATCGACGTTGGGCTTGGCGGTATTGTTTCGCTGGGAGCGCATGTTAACGCTGGCGATTCGCTGGCGACGGTGCACGCGCGCTCCGAGGCGTCAGCCGAAGCGGCGTTGCACGCGCTTCAACAAGCTATTACTATTTCGGACGCACCACCCACGAAATTCCCTTTGATCCAGGGGTTGAACTAGCGGCGGAGGAAATTAATATGGCAACCAGGTCATCACACAAAGGCACGCTAGTATTGGTGGGTACCCGCAAGGGGTTGTTTGTCCTGCTTGCCGATGCCAAGCGCCAACAGTGGCGCGCCGAAGGGCCGCATTTCCTGGGCCAGATCGTCAATCACGCGGTGCACAATCCCGCGACCGGAACAATGCTGGTGGCGGCGCGTGCAGGGCATCTCGGGCCGACCGTGTTTCGCTCCACTGATTTCGGCAAAACCTGGCATGAAGCCGCCGCACCGCCTGCGTTTCCAAAGACATCGGGTGATCCCTACGGCTGGTCGGTCAGTCACGTATTCTGGTTATCAAAGGGCCACGCCAGCCAACCGCTGGTTTGGTATGCGGGAACATCGCCGCACGGTTTGTTCCGCTCGGTCGATGATGGCGTCACGTGGCAGGGCGTAGACGGTTTCAATCTCCATCCCGATCGGTCAAAGTGGCTTGGCGGATCGCAGGAAGCGCCACCCGATGGCGCAACGCTGCATTCCATCAATGTGGATCCGTTCGACAAAGACCATATCTATGTCGGCATGTCCTCCGGCGGCGTTTTCGAGAGCGACGATGCGGGTGCTACCTGGAAACCGTTGAACCGCGGGTGTGTAGCCGATTTTCTTCCTGATCCAAACGCAGAATATGGCCACGATCCGCATTGCGTGCGCGTGCATCCGACGGCCAGAGACGTGGTGTATCAACAGAATCATTGCGGTATCTACAAGCTTCACCGAACCGGAAACCGCTGGCAACGGATTGGCGACAATATGCCGAAGGAAATTGGCGACATCGGTTTTCCAGTCGTACTGCATCCGCGCGATCCTGAAACGCTGTGGGTGTTTCCCATGGATGGCACATCGGTGTGGCCGCGAATTTCGATTGCAGGCAAACCAGCGGTCTATTGTTCGCGTGACGCTGGTGCGTCCTGGCAGCGGCAAGATCAGGGGTTGCCTCCCGCGCAGGCGTGGTTCACGGTCAAGCGCCAGGCGATGACGGCGGATCAGCACAAATTGGTCGGAATTTATTTCGGCACCACCAGCGGCGAAGTGTGGGCGAGTTTTGATGAAGGTGCGAACTGGCATTGCCTGATGCTGCACCTGCCACATATCTATTCCGTTGAGGCATCGTCCAGTTGAAAGTGAACTTGCCAACGCCGTTGGTTGAATACACCAGCGGTTTACGTGATGTGGAAGCCATCGGTAACACGCTCGATGATCTGCTCCGGGATCTCGACCGGCAATATCCCGGCATTCGCTTTCGCATGATCGACGAACAAGACCAAATTCGTGCGCACATCAAACTGTTCGTCAACGCCGAACTCGAGCGTTCATTGAATTCACCATTGGTTGCGCAAGACAGAGTCATCATCGTTGCCGCGCTTTCCGGCGGCTAATGCAGGCACTTCGGCAGATTGGTGCACTGCGTCATCAAGCCGACACAGATTCAAGACTAGAATATGTCAGTAATAAGACGTTCCGTTTTCACAACACGGACGCGATAGCAAGAACACTCAACGCCTCTATCAGGAGAACTGCATGAAAGCATCGCTTAAGTTGACATTGATTGCCGCAACATTGTTTTGCTCACCTGCGGCATTCGCACAAACCGAAATCCAGATGTGGCATTCGATGACCGGCGCGTTAGGCGATAAAGTAGGTGAGCTCGCAACTAAATTTAACGCGACACAAAAAGACTACAAAGTTGTGCCGGTTTTCAAGGGTAGTTATCCGGAATCGATGACCGCCGCCATCGCAGCGTACCGCGCAGGCAATGCGCCACATATCCTGCAGGTTTTCGAGGTGGGCACGGCGACCATGATGGCCGCCAAGGGCGCAGTCAAGCCGGTCTACCAACTGATGAAAGATGCTGACGAACCGTTCGACCCCAAGGGCTTTTTGCCAGCAGTGGCGGGTTATTACACGGACAGCAAGGGCAACATGTTGTCATTTCCGTTCAATAGCTCCTCGGTGGCTTTCTACGTCAACAAAGACGCATTCAAGAAAGCCGGCCTCGATGCCGAGAAAGCACCCAAGACCTGGAAGGAATTCGTCGCTACGGCTGACAAGCTGAAAGCATCCGGACATGCCTGTCCGTATACCACCAGCTGGCCATCGTGGCTGCACATCGAAAACTTTAGCGCCTGGCACAACGTACCGATTGGTACCAGGGAAAATGGTATCGCAGGCGTCGATACCGAATTTCAAATCAACTCGCCGTTGCATGTAAGGCACATCACGATGCTCGGCGATATGGCCAAGAAGGGCACCTTCACCTACGCCGGCCGCACCACCCAGGGTGATTCGAAGTTTTTCAGCGGCGAGTGCGCCATGTTCACCGGAAGCACAAGCGCGATTGCCAACATCAAGCGCAACGCCAAATTCGACTGGTCGATCCAGCTGATCCCGTACCACGATGACGTGAAAGGCGCGCCGCAGAACACGATTATCGGTGGCGCATCGCTGTGGGTGATGGGTGGAAAGACCAATAATTCGTACAAGGGTGTGGCCAAATACTTTGCCTACTTGTCTCAGCCAGAAGTACAGATGAACTGGCATACCGGCACCGGCTATGTGCCCATTACATTAGCCGCATCCGAGATGACCAAGAAGTCCGGTTTCTACGAAAAAAACCCGGGCATGGATCTCGCCACCCGGTCACTTACCAACAAGCCCGCAACAGGCAACTCGAAGGGGCTGCGCTTCGGTAACTTCGTACAGGGGCGGGAAGTGTTCGAGGAAGAGTTGGAAGGCGTCTTCTCCGGCAAGAAAGACGCCAAGACGGCACTTGATAGCGCAGTCAAGCGCGGCAACGAGATTCTTCGCAAGTTTCAGGCCGCAAACAAGCAATAGGATCGACACTTTCTCCTAATGGAAAAACGCGTTGTCTTCAGATCTGCGTGGCTACCGTATGTGCTGGTCGCCCCGCAGATTGCCATTACCATAATTTTCTTTTTTTGGCCGGCGTTCCAGGCAGTCTACCAATCGCTGTTGTTGCAGGACGCGTTCGGGCTACACACCGAATTTGTCTGGTTCGATAATTTCAAGGCGTTGTTCAACGACGAAAATTACCTCGCCTCGTTCAAGGTTACTGGTGTGTTCAGCGTACTGGTGGCCTTTTCCGGCTTGTCGATATCGCTGTTACTGGCGGTGGCGGCAGATCGCATCGTCAGGGGCGCGTTTGCGTTCAAAACGCTGCTCATCTGGCCCTATGCCGTGGCGCCCGCCATCGCAGGCGTGCTGTGGGCGTTTTTGTTCGCGCCATCCATCGGCATCATCGCCTTTGCCCTGAAGCAAAACGGCATTCCCTGGAACTACGTGCTGGACAGCGATCACGCCATGATCCTGGTGGTGATCGCGTCCGTGTGGAAACAGATCAGTTATAACTTTTTATTCTTCCTCGCGGGCCTGCAGTCGATTCCAAAATCACTAATGGAAGCCGCCGCCATCGACGGCGCATCGCCGTTTCGCCGCTTCTGGACTATCGTCTTTCCTTTGCTCTCGCCGACGACGTTCTTTTTACTGGTGGTCAATATTGTCTACGCCTTCTTCGATACCTTCGGCGTAATCGATGCCACCACCCAAGGCGGCCCAGCCACATCAACGCAAGTGCTGGTCTACAAGGTTTACTACGACGGCGTGAAGGGTGGCGATATCGGCGGTTCGGCCGCGCAATCGGTGATTCTCATGTTTATTGTGATCGCGCTTTCGGTGATCCAGTTCCGCTTTATCGAGAAGAAAGTGCAGTACTGAGATGGTCGAAAATCGCCCATGGATGAAATTGTTTTACTACCTTGTGCTCACGCTCGGTGTGCTGATCGTCGCATTCCCGCTCTACATGACATTCGTCGCATCCACGCTCACGCTGGAGCAGGTTTTGCAGGTGCCGATGCCACTGGTGCCGGGCGACCAGTTGTGGGCCAATTATTCGCAGGTTCTCACTGGCGGCTCGACACGCGGCTCGGCCGCACCTGTCGGGCAGATGATGATCAACTCGCTCATCATGGCATTGGTCATCGCATTCGGAAAAATTTCTATCTCGATCATTTCCGCTTTTGCCATCATTTACTTTCGCTTTCCGCTGCGCAATTTTTTCTTCTGGATGATTTTCATTACGCTCATGCTGCCCGTGGAAGTGCGCATCCTGCCGACCTACAAAGTGGTTTCGGACCTGGGCATGCTCGACTCCTACGTCGGCCTGACGCTACCACTGATTGCATCGGCCACCGCGACGTTTCTGTTTCGGCAATTTTTTATGACCATTCCCGATGAACTCGCGGAGGCCGCGCGCATGGATGGGGCGGGACCAATGCGTTTTTTCTGGGATGTGGTGTTGCCGCTTTCCAAGACGTCGATTGCCGCGCTTTTCGTGATCCAGTTTATCTATGGTTGGAATCAGTATTTGTGGCCCCTGTTGATCACGACGCAGGAATCCATGTACACCACGGTGATCGGTATCAAGCGGATGATTTCCGGCGGTGATGCCGCAACCGAATGGAATCTGGTGATGGCCACGGCGATATTGGCGATGGTGCCACCGGCGCTGGTAGTGATATTGATGCAGCGATGGTTTGTCAAAGGGCTTGTGGAGACGGAGAAGTGATTTGCGTTTACATACATCAAGCACCCGCGCGCTTTTCCAACGCATTATGCTCTGGAAAGCACGTGGGTAATGGTTCTACGCGTATTCATGTAGGTAGCCAGGTAGAAGCACAATGTATTTGGGGAGTGCCTGAGCGCGCTGCCCGAAATTCCAGTTGAATAAAGAAACGCAATGGCAAACATAACTCTCAAAGGCGTCAAAAAATCCTACGGTAACAACGCCGTTGTGCACGGCGTCGACGTCGATATTGCTGACGGCGAATTCATCGTCATCGTTGGCCCATCGGGCTGCGGAAAATCAACGTTGCTGCGCATGATCGCGGGTCTGGAAGTGATCACGGGTGGTGAGGTCTCCATCGGCGGGAAGGTTGTCAATGACCTTGAGCCGAAGGATCGCGATATTGCAATGGTTTTCCAGAACTACGCTTTGTATCCTCATATGTCGGTCTACGACAACATGGCGTATGGTTTGCGGATTCGGAAGCTGTCCGATGCGGACATCGAAACCCGCGTGCAAAAGGCCGCAAAAATTCTTGAGTTGGGGGCACTGCTGCAGCGAAAGCCGCGTGAACTTTCCGGTGGACAGCGCCAGCGTGTAGCGATGGGGCGCGCGATCGTGCGTGAACCGGCAGCTTTCCTGTTCGATGAGCCGCTGTCAAATCTCGATGCCAAGCTGCGCGTGCAGATGCGCCTGGAAATCCAGAAGCTCCACCGTGAATTGAAAACCACGAGTATTTTTGTCACCCACGATCAGGTCGAGGCGATGACGCTGGCCCAGCGCATGATCGTGATGAACGCGGGACGTGCCGAACAGATCGGTGCGCCGATGGAGGTCTACGACAATCCGGCATCGATGTTTGTGGCGGGTTTCATCGGTTCGCCAGCGATGAATTTTCTACCTGGCGTCGTCAAGGGTGCCAGCTTGGTTCTGACCGAAGGCGTTAGCGTGACGTTGCCCCCGTCAATTCGCGAAAAAATCAAAGATGGCGATGCCATCACGCTCGGCGTGCGTCCTGAACACTTTGCGGTGACCACAACCGGCATGCCGTTTCAGGTGGAGAACGCCGAGGCGCTCGGTGCGGATTCGCTGGTTCACGGATACATTGCCGGCGCGCTCTGCGTGGTGCGCGTGGACGGACATTCTCGCTACGCGAATGGCGAATTACTCACGGTGACACCGGCGGCTGACAAGCTCTATTTTTTCGGAACCGCCAGCGGGGCACGTATTGGTTAGCGCGCCTGCGCTCACGTCGACGAATGCGAATCAAATTCGTTTTCTCGAAGAATTGACGCTCGCAACATCTCCCGCGATTCATCAATGGCTCTACGATGGCTGGGTGGTGCGCGCATCCGGAAACGACGTTCGGCGCGCCAATAGTGCGACTGCGTTTTATCCTTCCTCGATCACACTCGAAGAGAAAATTATCAGGGTAGAGGAATGGTATCGTCAGCATGAACAGTCTGCGATGTTTCGTTTGAACGAGACCCTGACGCCGCCAGAACTGGATGGTCTGCTCGCGCAACGCGGTTATGCGCGCGAGATGGACACATTGATGATGACGCTCGAACTCAGCGACCAAACGCTGGATACTGCCGTTCCGCAGGGACTCCGTGTGGTCGAGCGCAGGAGCGTTGACGGCATCGCCGATGTTCATCAGCTCAAAGGCAGCACAGCGACCTTGGCGGCACGCGATGCGGCGCGCCAATCATTGTGGCGTGGCCCCGAGCAATATCTCGCGCTTAAATCGATCAACGGGATGGTGAGCTGCGGCATGGCGCGCGTGCAGAGCGGCCATGTCGGCATCTTCACCATGCACACCGCCGAAAAATCGCGCGGCAAAGGTTATGCGAGTTTGCTGGTTGCTCATCTGCTCGCATGGGGACGCCGCCAAGGCGCGCGCGCGGCGTTTTTGCAAGTGGATCAATCCAACGAAGCCGCCATCAAGGTTTATCGTCGCTTCGGGTTTCTGCCGCGCTACGGATACTGGCAACGTGTCCAGCCCGCTATCGCCTGAAGCTGCTCAAAAATAAAATCGGCAGTTCGCGCCTACGTTAGTCCAAAGCGCAGCTAAACTTGCAGCCTAATCCCCTAAAACTCACGATCTCCAATTTCCATGAATGACGACGAAATCACTGCGCTCAGCGCAAAAGTTGGTGAGGCATTGAAAGCGCGTGGACTCATGATGGCGACAGCTGAGTCTTGCACGGGCGGCGGTATCGCCGAGGCCATCACGCGCATTTCGGGCTCCTCGGCATGGTTTGATCGCGGCTTCGTCACTTATTCTTACGAGGCGAAAGTTGATTTGCTTGGCGTGAAACGTGAATCGCTCGTTGACTACGGGGCGGTCTCGGCAGAGACAGCGCGCGACATGGTTGATGGCGCAATTTCAAGCTCGCGTGCGCAGGTTGCGGTGGCGGTGACCGGTATCGCCGGCCCGGAAGGTGGTATGCCGGGAAAACCCGTTGGTACCGTGTGGTTTGCCTGGAAATTCCCGAAAAAGCCAATCGTTTCAGAGGTTTGTCATTTCACAGGGAATCGCGCAGCGGTTCGCCAGCAGACGGTCGCGCATGCCCTTAAGCAGATACTGCATAATCTCGCCTGACCCGCTTTAACTTCTTTGCGGAAATTGTCTTGCCCGCAAAAAATTTGTTGCAAACCCCCAAAAGTTCCGGTACTGTACGTAAATACAGCCATGTATTTTTGTATAGACCCGCGTCGAATTGCTCGTATTGCCGCTTCGGTTGCATCGAGAGACGCCTAATTACCGGAGACCGCCATGAACATGATGAAAGAAGGCTTTATGGACGAAAATAAATCGAAGGCACTCGCCGCTGCGCTTTCGCAAATCGAAAAGCAGTTCGGCAAAGGCTCGATCATGAAGATGGGTGAGAGCGGTTGCATCCCCGATATCATCGCCGTGTCCACCGGCTCGCTTGGGCTCGATATCGCGCTCGGCATTGGCGGCCTGCCGCGCGGTCGCGTCGTAGAAATCTACGGCCCTGAATCGTCCGGCAAAACCACCCTCACGCTGCAAGTCATCGCTGAAATGCAGAAGACCGGCGGTACTGCGGCCTTTATCGACGCAGAACACGCGCTCGATCCGCAATACGCGGCCAAGCTGGGCGTCAACATCAATGATCTGCTGATCTCGCAACCGGATAACGGTGAGCAGGCACTCGAAATCGCTGACATGCTGGTGCGTTCGGGTTCGGTCGATATCGTTGTCATCGATTCGGTTGCCGCCTTGACGCCACGCGCCGAGATCGAAGGTGAAATGGGCGACCAGTTGCCCGGTTTGCAAGCGCGCCTGATGTCGCAAGCGCTGCGCAAACTCACGGCCAACATCAAGCGCTCCAACACGCTGGTCATATTCATCAACCAGATCCGCATGAAAATCGGCGTCATGTTCGGCAGTCCCGAAACCACCACTGGTGGCAATGCGCTCAAATTTTACGCCTCGGTCCGTATCGATATCCGCCGTATCGGCGCGATCAAGAATGGTGACGAAGTGATCGGTTCCGAAACGCGCGTGAAGGTAGTCAAGAACAAAGTTGCGCCACCGTTTCGCATTGCCGAATTCGATATCCTTTATGGCGAAGGTATTTCACGCGAGGGCGAGATTATCGAACTCGGCGTGATCCACAAGATCGTCGATAAATCCGGCGCGTGGTATGCCTACAAAGGCGAGAAAATCGGCCAGGGCAAGGACAATACCCGCAAGTTCCTGAAAGAGAATCCTGAAATGGCGCAAGAGATTGAAGCCAGGATTCGCGCAGCTGTGGGAGTTGGCACGAATGCGGGTGGTGGCAGCGACAAGAGCGAAGAAGTCGAAGAATAGTCGCTCGCTGCAGATAGTCGATGGTTGGGCCGTTCGGATTCATTGTATTGAGCGAGAGCGGCCCTTTTTTCGTCCAAATTGATTGGAAATTCTCATGCACGCAAATTTTTTCCTGGAAACATTAAAACAAAAGACAGCGGCACCACAACTTCTGCGCCGACACTCGCGCGCTGCCTCGCGTATGCAGGCGCGCCCGCAGCGCGAGCACCCTGTCGCCGTATGCACACGCTGTTCCGCGTTTTCGTTTTCAGACTGCGCCATCAACCAGCCCTGCGGTCGCACTCGCGCGGGCAACGCCTGTACCGGAAAATTTGTCAGTACCCTATCGAAGAGCGCCTGGCAGAAATGTCCGACATGCGAAGCGACTGGATGGCAAAGCCGCATGGTGTGCTCACATTGCCAAAGTCTGGGTTGGTTGTTATCCCGCAAGCATTGAGCCTGCGGCCAACAAAAAAAAGGAGTGTCGCCATGCGTTACGCCGTCGTGATTGAAAAATCAGAAAATCGTTTTTGTGCATACGTACCCGATTTGCCCGGATTCATGAAAACCGGTGCATCGATCGACGAGATCGAAGCCAATATTCACGATGCAATCGTCCATCACCTCGGCGCGCTCTGTGATGACGGCAGGCAGATACCCGCACCGACGGCGATCGTGGAATATTGCGAGCTGGCGGCGTAACTGATGAATACACGTGGATAGCCTGAATATCGAGACGGCATTGGTGGTACCGAAACCCGAGGACAAAGCGCTCGTGTCCGCTGCGTTGCGGCTGCTGTCGCGTCGAGATTACCCGCGTGCAGAATTTATCAAAAAACTGGGCAAAGCCGAATTTGAAAAATCCGAAATCGAGGCAGCCGCAGATTGGTGTCACGCTCAAGGCTTCCTGAACGAAACCCGCTTCGCCGAATCGACCTCGCGTCGTCTCGGCGCAAAGTACGGGGCACAACGCGTCGCGCACACGCTGCGCCAGAAGGGCGTTGCGGAGGACGAGGTGACTGCCGCGATATCGACGCTGAAGGAAAGTGAGCCGGATCGCGCTCGCGCGCTATGGAATCGGAGATTCGGAAGAATTGCGGCGTCCGCAGATGAGAAATCCAGGCAGATTCGCTATTTGCAATCGCGCGGTTTCGGCTTCGCAATCATCAAACAGGTAATCGCGGGAACCGAAGCGGATTCTTGATTTACGTTGCGCGTGCATGACGAAAGGTGCGGAAGTTTATTCCGCCATCAACGGAAATTATTATTCCCCGTCGCTTTGGAGTCACTGGTGAGCGACAAAAGCGTGTTGCCAGCATTGGGATCCACGCTCATCCACATCAGCGGTGATGCGGCAAGCAGGGCGAAAAAGAAGAGAACCATCGTACGCCGCGTCATCGTTTATCCTTTGCTTCGCAAGCGATTATTTGCAGAAGTATAGTTAATCTAACACGCAAATGTTGCTGCAAGGTGAGCGATGCAAAAGACCGGTCTCATAGCTGCGGCGTATAATCTTTTTTCAATTTCGCCCGACAGAGTCCGTTATGGCCAAGGTATCACTGCTTCCCGTCAGTCAGCCCACTACCCATCAGGATGGTGACCGCAATCCCGGCACTAAATTTGACCTTGGCCACGTTAAGGATGTGCGCGTCAATCGCAGTGCTGTCGAGCGCCGCGCTGCGACCATGTCCACGCGCCGCACCGTCAAAAAAGAGCATCAGGCTGCCTGGCTGATTCACGCCGTCAAAACCATCGATCTCACCACACTCAGTGGCGACGACACGCCCGGTACTGTGGAGCGCCTCTGCGCCAAGGCGCGCCAACCGATCCGCGCTGAATTGCTCAACGACGTGGGCTACGCCGAACCGCTGCGAACCGGTGCTGTCTGTGTGTATCACCATTTCGTCGCCACTGCGGTGGCAGCGCTAAAAGGCTCTGGTATCCCCGTTGCGGCGGTCTCCACCGGCTTTCCTGCCGGGCTCAATCCCTTCCCGCAAAAGATCGAAGAAATCAAAGCCAGCGTAAAAGACGGTGCCGCTGAAATTGACATCGTGATCTCCCGCGAACACGTGCTCAATGGTAATTGGCGCGTACTTTATGATGAAGTCAACGCCTTCCGCGAAGCCTGTGGACCCGCGCACATGAAAGCTATCATCGCCACCGGTGAACTTGGTACGCTGAAAAACATCATGCGCGCGAGCATCGTCTGCATGCAGGCCGGGTCAGATTTCATCAAGACATCCACCGGCAAGGAGCCCACCAACGCCACGCTTGCTGGTTCCCTCGTGATGGTGCGCGCGATCCGCCAATACCATGAGCAGACGGGCGTTAAGGTCGGCTTCAAACCCGCAGGCGGGATACGTACTGCCAAGCAAGCGCTGGATTGGCTGATCCTCATGAAGGAAGAATTGGGCGGCGAGTGGATGCAGCCGCACTTATTTCGCCTGGGCGCGTCCGCGCTCATTAACGATATCGAGCGTCAGTTGGAGCATTTTGCCTATGGCAGGTATGCATCGATGCAGTATCAGCCATTGGGATAGTAGATTGATCGCGATGCTGTCTCTCCGGCGCAGCTTGGGCCCAATTTAACGGAGTGAAATTAGACCCCGGCCTGCGCCGGGGAGACAGTTTTAGGTGGCGGCACCGACTTGAAAGCAGCGATGTACTGAGAGGGCAGCCGCAGGATGTACTTTGTTTACCTCATCACAAATAAGCGATATGGCACACTTTACGTTGGCATCACGAGCGATCTGGTCAAGCGGATTTATGAACATCGTGGCGGTTTGGTTGAGGGATTTTCGAAGGAACACGATTTGAGTCGCTTGGTTTGGTATGAGGCACACGAGGATGTATTGGCAGCAATCACGCGAGAAAAGTTGATTTAAAGATGGCATCGTGACTGGAAGATGAATTTGATTCAAGCGGGTAATCCTACGTGGGATGATTTATACGAATCGATTATTTAAATTGAGACGCGACCAATACAACTGAATCACTGTCTCCCCGGCGCAGGCCGGGGCCCAATCTCAACACAATTTTTTCGAAAGCGACTTAATCAGAGACTCCTTGGCGTTGTCAAATCCCCGGCCTTCGCCGAAGCGACAGGCTGGAAATAACGCTTTCAATAACAGGATCAGCGCGTAGAAAAAAGAAACCGTCCAAACCTCGAACAAGAAAGCAAAGAATGAAAGTCGCAGAACTCACCAAAACCCTCGCCTACGGGACTGCCCCGGAAGCCGCCAAGCCCGCACTCGACTGGATCGCCGAGCACAGCGCGAAATTCCAGCTTTTCATCAACAACGAATGGAAAAACCCTTCCGGCAAAGAGTGGTTCGATTCCACCAATCCGGCCACGGGGAAAAAACTCGCGAGTGTCGCGCAGGCAACATCATCAGATGTCAATGCAGCCGTAAAAGCTGCCCGCAAAGCATATCCAGGCTGGAGCTCGACCCCCGGCCACATTCGCGCGCGCTATCTGTACGCCATCGCGCGGCAAATACAAAAACATTCTCGCCTCTTCGCGGTGCTGGAAACGATGGACAACGGCAAGCCGATCCGCGAAACGCGCGACATCGATATCCCGCTGGTCGCACGCCATTTTTATTACCACGCCGGCTGGGCGCAATTGATGGGCAAAGAATTGCCCGATCACCAATCGCTCGGTGTCATCGCCCAGATCATCCCGTGGAATTTTCCGCTGCTGATGCTTTCCTGGAAGATCGCCCCTGCTATCGCGATGGGCAACACGGTGGTGTTGAAGCCCGCCGAGCTTACCTCGCTCTCAGCACTCCTGTTCGCCGAAATTTGTGCGTCGGTTGGCTTGCCACCCGGCGTGGTCAACATCATCACCGGTGATGGCCGCACCGGTAGCGCGATGGTCGAGCACGCAGACGTTGACAAGATCGCCTTCACCGGTTCGACCGACGTCGGTCGCATCATTCGCAAAGCCACCGCCGGTACGCACAAGAAGCTCTCACTGGAACTCGGCGGTAAATCGCCCTTCATTGTGTTTGATGATGCCGATCTCGATAGTGCTGTCGAAGGCGTGGTCGATGCGATCTGGTTCAATCAGGGGCAGGTTTGTTGTGCGGGTTCGCGGTTGCTGGTGCAGGAAGGCGTCGCGGAAAAAATGTACAAAAAACTCCGCAACCGCATGGAAAAAATGCGCGTCGGCGATCCGCTCGACAAAGCCGTCGACATCGGTGCCATCGTCGATCCCACGCAGCTCAGGCAAATTCAGGACAAGGTCGCGCGCGGTGTGGCTGAAGGTGCCACGCTCATGCAACCCACCTGGAGCGTACCCGCCACCGGATGTTTTTATCCGCCCACCGTGCTCACCAATGTGAGCCCCGCATCGTCTGTTGCGCAGGAAGAAATCTTCGGCCCGGTGCTCGCCGCGATGACCTTCCGCACGCCGGAAGAAGCCGTAAAGCTGGCGAACAACACGCGCTATGGGCTTGCAGCCACCATCTGGTCTGAAGACATTAATCTCGCGCTCGATCTCGCCACGCAAATCAAAGCCGGCACCGTGTGGATCAATTCCACCAACCTGCTCGATGCGGCAGCAGGCTTCGGCGGCTACCGTGAATCCGGTTTTGGCAGAGAAGGCGGCAAGGAAGGCCTCTACGAATACGTGAAACGCAAGAGTGAAAATGGCAAAACACCAGCACTGGCGCGTCGCTCCAGCCAAAAAGCCGCCAGGAATGGCGCCGTTGCCAGAGTTTCACTTTCCGTTGTCCCGGCCATCGATAGAACAGCAAAAATGTTTATCAATGGCAAACAAGCCCGCCCCGATGGCGGACTCTCGCTCAACATCTACTCACCGAACAAAATAAAAATCGGCGAAGTCGGTGCCGGAAACCGCAAAGACATCCGCAACGCCGTCGAAGCCGCGCGTGCAGCCGCAAATAGCTGGGCCAAAGCCACCGCCCACAACCGCGCGCAAGTCATCTATTTCCTTGCCGAAAACCTGGCCGCCCGCGCTGATGAATTTGCGCGAAGAATCACCCAGCAAACTGGCGCATCATCGACCACGGCCAAAACGGAAGTCGATTCAGCAATCGAACAACTTTTCGTCGCAGCAGCGTGGGCCGACAAATACGATGGACGCATCCACGGTGTGCCGCAACGTAACGTCACACTCGCCATGAACGAGCCAATGGGTGTGCTCGC
This sequence comes from Usitatibacteraceae bacterium, assembly GCA_046596005.1. GTDB lineage: Bacteria > Pseudomonadota > Gammaproteobacteria > Burkholderiales > Usitatibacteraceae > UKL13-2. The sequence goes on from JBKJMK010000153.1 coordinate 20,287, forward strand.
CATCATCATGCCCGACGACAACGCTTTGCTGGCGTTGGCCGCACTCGCCGCGCCTGCGCTCGCAATGGGCAACGCGCTCGTGATCGTGCCTTCACCAAAACATCCGCTCACCGCCACCGACCTTTACCAAGTCCTGGAAACCTCCGACGTGCCACACGGCACTGTCAATATCGTCACCGGCAATCGCGATGAACTGTCCAAGACCCTGGGCGAGCACGACGACGTGGACGCTGTCTGGTACGCGGGTTCAATGGAAGGGCAGGCTGCCGTGCAAAAAGCGAGCGCCGCGAATATGAAGCGTACGTGGGTGTTGAACGCAACTGGACCGCTGCCGAACGTGGACGATGTGCTGCGCGAATCGACGCAGGTGAAAAATATCTGGGTGCCCTACGGTGCCTGACCGCACCAGGCAAAAACACCTTATCGCCATTTATCCGGGCAAAGCGCCGGGCACCAAAGCGAAAAACCGCAATCGGACGAGGCCGGTAGCTCGGAAGGAGCGAAGCGTATTCCGGGGCCGTCTCACGTTGTTAGCGCCCATTTCCTGGAATCAGCTCTCCTCCCAGGCTACACGTGCTCCAAGGAACAACCGTAGCCGCGATGAAGCGCAGCGTAATCGAGGATGTGACGTCGCCAAACGATTTCGCATTCCGACCATGACCCGGAATACGCTTCGCTCCTTCCAGGCTACATTCTGCTTCAGGTAGTGCCATCGTTGCCGCGCACAAAAATCATTTGACGTGCTGAAGTACCTGCGCGAATCTATTGCCGCCGTGCATCGTACGCACGCCATCGTCGTACGCTTTTACGTCGATTTGGCCACGGTGAAACGTGTTATTCCGTCCAGCATCGGCAAACTCACTGAACAATCGGGCGGCATTCGCCTCGACGCGCAGGCCGACGACCTGGGCTGGTTTGCCCGCGAACTTTCGCGCCTCGATGTGGAATTTGACATTGTGAAACCGAAGGCGCTCAGGACCGCCTTGGTTTTGCATTTGCGTCAATTGCTGAAAAGCCACAGCTGACTCTGGTCGCTGATGTGTCCACCGCCAGCCGAAATGCGATCAGGCTGCTTGCGCCGCAAATTGACTTATAGATGCCATTCGGTGCCCGAATCATCAATTTCGAACGCTAAATTTCCGTTTCCCCTGAGTGCTTCACAGTGCGCCGGGTCTTAAGCTTCGTCATCAACGGAAGTTTCGTTTTGACGCAGATTGAGGAGTAACGCCATGAATGCAGGCCAACATCAGTTCGCAACCCACAGGATTGCCACCGAACCACCGAAGGCGGCGACCGTTGACGCGTCCAAAGTTCGCCTTGCGGGTGTCAAGGTTCTGGTCATAGACGATAGCAAAACCATCCGTCGCAGTGCCGAGGTTCTGCTCATGCAAGCCGGCTGTGAGGTCATCCTTGCGGAGGACGGATTTGACGCTCTGGAGAAGATTTCCAGTCACTGTCCCGCGATAATTTTCGTGGATGTGCTGATGCCACGTCTCGACGGCTATCAAACTTGCGCGCTGATCAAGCGCTCCGCCATCCATAAACACATACCGGTGATCATGCTGACATCAAAGGACAGCCTGTTCGACCGCGCACGCGGCCGCGCCGTGGGATCGAATCAACACCTTACGAAGCCGTTCACAAAAGAAACCTTGCTGCAGACGGTGGAAGCCCATGTGCCGTCGACGCACACGGTAAATACACCGCTGCACAGTTGACCGGGATGGCGCCACCGGGCTCGCATTGCCTGCCGCTCCCATCTCGAATTATTACGTTTGTGCGCAATGAACGTATCACGGTTCCCACACTCTATATTTCCGGATAGCCAACCTGGTAGGGAACCGGAATCATGCAGATATCAACCGCGCCAACCAGCACCAGCTGGAACCGCTTCAAAAATATGCGCCTTGCGAACGTATCGGCGCTGGCGTTGGTGTCTGTGTTGCTCGCACCGTCACGCAGCCACGCACAGACCTTCAGCATCGACATCGCCGCAGCGTCACCATTAACCGGTTTGTGGTGGAATGCCAGTGAATCAGGGTGGGGCGCCACCATCACGCAGCAGTCCTCCATTATGTTTGTCACGATGTTTGTCTACGATACCGTCAGCAATCCAGTTTGGTACACG
>JBKJMK010000226.1:0-9184 GCA_046596005.1 Usitatibacteraceae bacterium
TGGCAAACCGATTTGGTATGTATTCCAGCCGTCGTGGCAGACTTTTGCGGCAACCACGACATCAGCAATGAGGCAGACCAGCCGCCCGCCCGGCACGACGATTCCGCCGCCGAACCCCACAACATATACTGCTGTCGGCACGGCAAGTCTCGACTTCACCAACTTCGGTACGGCCGATGAGGGAAAATTCACCTACACCTTCACTGGCGGCCCGACGACAGTGCGAAATATCCAACGCTTCAAACCCTAGCATTGGCGGGCTTTTCAGCGGCATTTCGGCCTGACAGGCCCGCCAGTATTAGAGGTTAAGGATTGCGCACATTTCGCGTTTTGGCTAAGAATTTGAAGGCGCGAAGCGAGTCAACGTAAAGGAAACGACCATGAAAAAGCGAATGGCTTTATTTGTTCTCACCCTTGCCACCGTTCTCTGTTGGGGTCAGGCGCGCGCGCAAGTTGCATTGACCGACGACCCATACCTGTTGCCTGCCAATCCCACGTCGGCCGACAACCTCAAGCTTAGTCTGCGGGGCAGAACCTGCGGTGGAAACAATGTGTACAAAGCAAATTCATACCGCGTGAGCATGGTGCAAAACAACATCACCGTCACGGTGGGAGAGCGTGTACCTAACCTGCAGCCTCTTTGCCCACCTACGCCGAGGGATGAGATTGATCTTGGCAGACTGCCTGCGGGCAACTACACGCTCACCGTGATCGATGTAACATCAATAGCTACAGGCAGGCCCTACAATGGCGATTTTTCAAACGCACCCTTTAGCATTGCTGATGCGCGCCTATTGAAATCAGAACCCTACGTCCGCCTAGACTATTCCGGCCATTGGTGGGATCCAACCGATCCGGGTTGGGGACTCTTCATCTGGCACGACGCACGCGATAACGTGTTGGCCGCGTGGTTCATATATGGGACGGATGGCAAACCGATTTGGTACGTTTTCCAGCCCACTTGGCAAACTTTTGCGGCCACCACAACGTCAGCAATGAGGCACACCAGCCGCCCGCCCGGTACGACGATTCCGCCGCCGAACCCCACAACATATACTGCTGTCGGCACGGCGAGTCTCGACTTCACCAATTTCGGTACGGCAGATGAGGGAAAATTCAGCTACACCTTTACCGGCGGCCCGACGACCGTGCGAAATATCCAACGCTTCAAACCCTAGCATTGGCGGGCTTTTCGCGTTTATAACCAGAAATGCGCGCCAGCGCTTGTGTTTGCCATTCCCTTGATGGTTGGGAAATAGAACATGGACGACCGACTGCAACGGTTACTTTTTCCCGGCAATCGCATTCTCGCGATCAAACGCTATGCCGCCATCCTCTGCAACCGTGCTCACCACGTTGTGACCACCAAACCCCTTGCGCATCATCGCCTGCAACTTGGCTGCGTAATCGCCATGCCCCTGGCTGGCGAAGCGCGTCAATAACGCCAGCGACATCACCGGTGCAGGAATACCCAGTTCGATTGCTTCAATCGCCGTCCAGCGGCCTTCACCGGAATCAGGGACGCTAGGGGCGACCCCGCTAAGTGCTGGATCGCTTTTAAGAAATTCCGCAGTGAGATCGAGCAGGCGCGATTGCACCACGCTGCCGTGCCGCCAGTTTTCCGCAATCGCGCCGATGTCGAGATCGAATTCGCGCTTGGCCGTGAGCAACGAAAAACCTTCCGCGTATGCCGCCATCATTCCGTATTCGATGCCGTTGTGCACCATTTTCACGAAATGCCCGGCACCGGCAGGGCCGCAGTGCAGCCATTGGCCTGGATGCGGGCTCAATGCGTTTAGCACGCGCTCAATTCGCTTGATGGCCGCCGCCTCGCCGCCCGCCATGATGCAGTAGCCGTCCTTCAGTCCATGAATGCCGCCGGACACACCCGCATCGATGAACTGGACACCGGCGGCGCGAAATTTCCCGGCATGTTCGACCGAGGTTTTATAAAAACTATTGGCCCCGTTCACCAACAGATCGCCGGGCGTGAGTTTGAAGAGCAACTCGTCCACGACGTGTGCGGTTGGCTCTCCCGCCGGCAGCATCAGCCAAAGTACCCGCGGCGTATGGAACGCGTTGAGCAGGGCATCGAGCGAATATGCGCCATCAAACCCCGGCTCATTTTGCAGCGCATCGACCGACTTGCCGTTCGCATCAAAGCCGACCACATGAATATTGGCACGACACAGCTTTAACGCCATGTTGGCCCCCATTTTCCCCAAGCCAACGAGACCGATTTGCATGTCAGATCACTCTCTTTCTAATTGCTGAAACACCAACTTCGGCCAGAATGACGACCGCGAAAATTGTCAACAAAACAACGGCCACCTGATCCCAGCGGAACAAGTTCATCGCAGAGTCCATCGCCATGCCGATGCCGCCCGCGCCGACCAGCCCGAGCACGGCCGACTCGCGCACGTTGATGTCCCAGCGGAACAGTGCGATTGACCAGAACGCCGGCTTCACCTGCGGCCAGTAGCCCTTGATGAAGATGCTGCTCTTCGGCGCGCCGACCGCGGTGAGCGCCTCGATGGGGCCGCGCTGTGCTTCCTCAAGTGCTTCGCCAAACAGCTTGCCGACGAAGCCGATTGAACGGCATGCAATCGCCAGCGTCCCGGCCAGTGCACCAGGCCCAACGATGGCAATGAACAGCAAGGCCCACACCAGCGAATTGACTGAGCGTGACGACACCAGGATCAATTTGGCAAAATAGTTGATGGGTTTGAAGGGCACCAGATTGTTGGCAGCCAGCATGCCGACCGGCAGTGCAATGATCAGGCAGAGCATGGTCCCCAGGGTTGCGATGTTGAGCGTTTCAATCAGTGCGGCGTGGACTGATTGTCCGTAAAACGCAGTGTCCATCGGCCACATACGGACAAAGAAATCCTTGATTTGTGCCGGTGCGTCGTAAAAAAACGCCGGGATGAATTCGATATGCCGCAGCGACATCACAATTGCCGCAACCGCGATGAAATAAAACGCGAAACGAATGATGCGCTGCTCGACAGTGAAACGCTGCCATTCGCGGTCGATGCCGTGCATCACGTTGCCGGGCGCGATCGTCACACTTCCGTCCCGCGCGCGGTAAGCGTTGTCGTTGCGGGTGTACCCTTGCGGCCAAACCATTCGGAAATTGTTTTGTTATCGAGAAACACCGCGCGCAACACGCTGGAAATAATTTCGCCGATGAAAATAAGCGTGATGATGGAGATCAGGATGGCCAGTACAAAGTCGTAATCAAAGCGTTGAAACGCCGAGAACAGTGTGCCGCCGATGCCGCCTGCACCAACGATGCCGACCATGGTTGAGTTGCGCAGATTTGAATCGAGCTGATAGGTACAGAAACCAAGGAAGCGACCGAACACCTGCGGCAACACGCCATAGATCAGCACGTTGGGGAAAGAAGCGCCCGACGCGCGCACTGCTTCGACTTGCTTTAAGGAAATTTCTTCAATCGCATCGGCAAATAATTTTGAAATAAAGCCAATGGAGCCGATCACCAGCGCACCGATGCCGGCCAATGCGCCGAAGCCCACGGCCTTGACAAAAATAATGGCGACGATGACCGGGTGAAACGAGCGACACATTGCGATAAAAAAACGTGCCGGCCACGAAAGCCAGGCCGGCGAAAGATTGCGCGCGGCCATCAAGCCGATGGGCAGCGAGATGGCGATGCCGAGTGCGCTGCTGATGATGGCGATCTCAAGGCTTTCGGTGAGCCCTTTAACGATCATTTCCCATTTGTCGCCACTGAAATCCGGCGGAAACATGCGTGACAGGAATCGCTCCGCATTGGCAAGGCCTGCAACAAAACGATGCCACGTAAAATCCAGTTGCGCTGCAGCCCAGATGCAGTAAATCAATAGCATCAGCCAGCCAAGGCGTGTGGGCCAGTTGGCGGGAAAGGGGTTGCGCGTGGCGGTGATGGCAGATGTGTTCATGTGCATCGATGGCCGCAAAAATTCGTCATCCCGGGCCTTGCCGGAGGACGAATTTCACTCAATCCAGTTCTCCCCGCCATAGATTTGTTTCAGATTGGCGTCGGTAAGTTCAGCAGGCGAGCCATCGAACACAACTTTGCCACCCGTCATGCCGATCATGCGTTGGCAAAATCGTTTGGCCAGATCGACGTTATGAATATTTACAATCACCGGAATATTGCGCTTGCCAGCGAGATCGGCCATCAGTTCCATAATCTCTACCGATGTCTTCGGATCGAGCGACGAGGTGGGCTCATCGGCAAGCAATATTTCCGGGTGCTGCATCACGGCGCGCGCAATCCCGACGCGCTGGCGCTGTCCGCCGGATAGCGCATCGGCACGCTGATTGGCAAAGCTGGCGAGGCCAACCGCATCGAGCAGCGTGAATGCCTCATCGATGTCTTCAGGCGTGAATTTACGCAACCACGCCTTGAAGGCGGACATATAGCCAAGGCGGCCGGTGAGTACGTTTTCCATCACGGTCAGCCGCTCGACAAGGTTGTATTCCTGAAACACCATGCCGATTTTTCGCCGTGCCGCGCGCAACTCGGCACCTCTGAGCCTGGCCAGATCCATGCCTTGAAACAATATCTCTCCGGCGGTTGGTTCGACCAGCCGGTTGATGCAGCGTATCAAAGTGGACTTGCCGGTGCCCGAAGGTCCAATGATGGCGGTGATGCCTTCGCCGGCGATCGTGAGGTCGATGCCTTTCAATACCGGTACGCCGCGCTTGTATTCTTTTACCAGGCCGCGGATCTGGATGGAGCGGTCTGGTGTCATTTTTTCAAGGCGTCCACATTTTTATTCTTTTCCAGCGCCTGTTCGCGCGCTTTGCGTGCGTCAAAGCCTGCACGATTGAGCAACTGCCCGCTCATTTCTGCCACGTGGCGTACCGATTCGTAATCGCGTTTGTAATCGAGCGGCACAAATCGATCCGGGCCACGGAACGCCGCCGAAAGCGCAACAGGAAAGCGGAAGGTGAAGGTACAGTCGACAATTTGTTTCTTCAAGGATGGGTCGAGATCATGCGCGAGCGCAAGGCTGCCGGCCGGAAATGGCTGGCTCTGGTAAATGATGCGCAGCTCGCCGGGCTTGAGCACGCCGCGCTGGATCATGCGAATGAGCACGTCGTCTGCGACCGCGCCGGCGTCGTAGTCACCGCTGAGTACACCCGAGACTGAATTATCGTGCTTGCCCGAATAGAGCACCTTGTAGTCTTTGTCAGGAATCAAGCCTTCTTTGGGGAACAATGCGCGCGGTGCGAGATTGCCGGAATTTGATGACGGTGACACATGCGCCATTTTTTTCCCTTTCAAATCGATGAGCGTCTTGAAGGGGCTGTCTTTCTTCACCACCACAATCAGGTGATAGGCGGCGATGCCTTCCTTGGCAGTGCCATGAATCGCAATGGGCACCGCGCCGCCGATGTTGACAGCAAACGGGGTATCGCCAGCCGACAAAAGGCTCAATTGAATGCGACCAGAACGCAGCGCCTCAACGGTTGCGGCGCTCGAATAGACGGGCAAAAAACGCACCGGTTTTCCGGTACATGATTTCAGGTGGTCGACAAACGGCGTCCACAGCTTTTCGTAGACCACGCTATCTTCCTGCGGTGAATAGCTGAGCATCAGCGCGGCGGGGTTTTTCAGTTTCTTCGGGTTGGTCGGTACGTCGGCGGTCATATTGCGGTCTTCATCGCAATAGAGCGTATCGAGGTCGCCGCGGTGTTTGCAGGTATCCTGCGACCACGCGGAAAGCGGGGTGAAAATTAGCAACGCGGCAGTCAGGAACTTAGTCATGGACATGTTCACGTTGGCATCCCATCGCCTGCGGCGTCGGCTCACTTTGTGGATTGTTTGCTGCAATTGACGCGGTTGAACGCCTCACCTGATGCTTTGATAACCTTGCGCGCGACTTCCTGACTTTTCGCGTCGAGGTGTTCTACTGGCGGTCCGCATGGTTTTTCCCCGGTAAGTTGGTCAGTGATTCTAGCAATCTTTGCGACCAAGCTGCGAGGCTGCCGGATTGCCGCAGGATAAATTTGTTCACAGAATTTCCCGCTTGCTTGAGGACCGACCCTGATCGCGCTGCGCTTCATTGCCGGTCGGTGGTTGCTTGACAGTGCTGCTAACAGGGATGTGTCGCACAATTTCCGGTGACAAATTTACCGCGTCGATTGCCGAACAATTTGATATGGACGCGACGATGTGTCACTGTTCGGGTTTTCCCCGCTCAGTCTTTTGCCAATGAAACTTCCAAACGCTTTTCACGCATTCTTTTCAGGCATCTTCGCCCTGTTTGCAGTGTCGCTTGCCGCCGCTGCCGCAGCACAATCTGCGCCAGCCAGCGTGGCGCCGATCAAAACACCTGCCGCCCAATCCTACGACCCGACGCAGCCGCAGACAGGCGTCGCGGTAACTACGATCAGCACCGGGACGCCCGCCAAGCCTGCGCCTGAGGCGGTGGTGCGGCCGGGTGATGGCAAAGCCTTTCTTTGGGAGGTAAAGTCAAAGACCAACGTGGTGTATCTGTTCGGCACCATTCACGTCGGCAAACGTGCGTTTTATCCATTGCCGCCGCAGGTCGAAACCGCGCTGAAAAATTCCCGGCGCCTGGTTGTGGAGGCGGACATTTCAAATACCGATGGTTTGGCGGACATCGACAAAATCATCAACTACAAAACGCCGGACAGCCTCGACAAGCATATTCCGGCGGCGTTATTCGCAAGGCTCCAGGCGCAACTGCTCCGCTTGCAAATTCCAGTCGATGCCGTAAAGCCGATGAAGCCGTATCTCATTGCCGGCTTTCTTTCTATTGCTGAATTTTCAAAACTCGGCTACGACATGAATCTTGGTGTCGATAGCTATTTGATTGCCAAGGCCCGGGACGACAACAAACCGGTACTGGAACTTGAGTCGCAGACGGGGCAGTTGAAGATGCTCGATGGCATGTCACCGATGCTGCAAGTGGCGTTTCTGGAAAATGCGATTAGCGTGCTCGAATCCGGCAGGGCGCCTGACCAGGTAACCGGCATGGTGAACGCGTGGCAATCCGGCGACGTCGCGCTCATGCAGGAAGTTGTCAAAGCTGTAAACAAGGATTTGCGCATGACCGATCAGCTTGACGACGTGTTGTTGCATAGCCGTCACGATGAAATGGTTAAAAAAATTGCCGGATTTCTTGACGGCGGCGTGCCGCACTTTGTGGCGGTCGGGTCCCTGCATCTGGTGGGGCCGCGCGGACTGGTGGAAATGCTGAAGGCGCGTGGCTTTGAGGTAAAGCAGCGATGACCATGCCCACGCAAACCCGCACTGGCGGGCAAATTCTTGTCGACCAGCTAAAAATCCACGGCACCGACCTGGCTTTTTGCGTGCCGGGTGAGAGCTATCTGCCGGTGCTCGATGCGTTATATGAAAACCGCGATGCCATCCGGCTAATTACCTGCCGCCACGAATCGGGTGCTGCCAACATGGCGGAAGCCTATGGCAAATTAACCGGCAGGCCGGGCATTTGTTTTGTCACGCGCGGGCCGGGTGCCACCAATGCATCAATCGGTGTGCATACCGCGTTCCAGGATTCAACGCCGATGATTCTTTTCATCGGCCAGGTCGGCAGCGATTTTGTCGAGCGCGAGGCGTTCCAGGAAATTGACTATCGCCGCATGTTTGGCCAGATGGCGAAATGGGTCGCGCAGATTGATCGTGCTGATCGCATTCCGGAGTTTGTCGCTCACGCGTTTCAGGTTGCCACCAGTGGACGCATGGGCCCGGTGGTGTTGGCCCTGCCGGAGGACATGCTTTCCGCGACCGCTGAAATTGCCAACGCACGGCCGTGGCAACGTATCGAAACATCGGCCGGAGAGCAAGCATTGGCGCGGCTTTCCAGCCTGTTGCAGAATGCGCAGCGGCCATTTGTAATCGCAGGTGGCAGCGGCTGGAATTCAGCAGCGTGCGCAAATTTGCAGCAGTTTGCCGAAACACAGAATATCCCCGTCGGCTGTGCATTCCGCTTTCAGGACTTGTTCGACAACGCGCACCCAAACTACGCCGGTGACGTTGGCATCGGCATCAATCCCAAACTGGCCGCACGTATCAAGGCCGCTGATCTGGTGATCGCGCTTGGACCACGGCTGGGTGAAATGACCACCAGCGGTTACACGCTCTTCGATCCGGCCAACACAACGCAGCCCGCACAAACACTGGTACACATTCATGCCGGTGCCGAAGAATTGGGCCGCGTCTATCAAGCCGACCTTATGATCAACGCCACCATGGCCGCAATGGCGCACGCGCTTGCCGCCATGCCTCGCGTAACCCGCGCCGACGTGGCGCCCAACGTGCAAGAAGCCAATGCAGACTATCAAGCCTGGCAGGCGCAGAAGACCATCCCCGGCGCGGTGCAAATGTGGGACGTGATGCAGCATTTGGAAGGCGTGCTGCCCATTGATGCGATCCTCACTAACGGCGCCGGCAACTACGCGACCTGGGTGCACCGCTTCCATCGCTATCGCGGCTTTCGCACCCAGCTCGCACCGACCTCCGGCGCGATGGGCTACGGCGTGCCTGCCGCCATTGCTGCCAAAGCTTTGCATCCTGATCGCGTCGTGGTTGCGTTCGCTGGCGACGGTTGTTTTCTCATGACCGGGCAGGAGCTGGCGACAGCCGTGCAATACCGGCTCAATGTTATTTTCATCGTCGTGAACAACAATATGTACGGCACCATCCGCATGCATCAGGAGCGCGCGTTCCCCGGCCACGTTTATGGCACGGCATTGATCAATCCGGATTTCGCGGCGTATGCGCGGGCGTTTGGTGCGAGCGGTGAAGTGGTCGAAAGCACGGCGGAATTTGCACCGGCGTTTGCGCGCGCGATGAACGCGGGAAAACCTGCGCTTATCGAGATTCGAATCGATCCGGAAGCGATCTCGCCGAATACGACCCTACAGGCGATTCGGGCGGCAGCGTTGAAGGCGTGAAAAAATGAAACACTAGCACTGGTGCGGTGTTTGGAGATAAATCGGCTGGTGACGCCCGATACTGCTAGAGATTGATGTTTGGGCGCTTCTATTAACCTCAAAAATTCGTCATTCCAGCGTAGGCTGGAATGACGAATTTTTGAGGTTAATAGAAGCGCCCTAACATCAATCTCTAGCAGTATCGGGTGTCACCAGCCGATTTATCTCCAAACACCGCACCAGTGCT
>JBKJMK010000250.1:0-3751 GCA_046596005.1 Usitatibacteraceae bacterium
CTCCACCAGTTTGCCGATCCAGATGAAAGCGCAGCGAGAGCGCGTGCAAATGGCGGAACACCGAGAGCGCAACCTTGCGTACGGCACGCTGCGTGACTTTTACGAAGACGATATCGCGCAATTCGCCAAATAATGTAGAGGACAAACGCAGCAGTCCATAAGCTGCCAGCAACGCGAACGGTACCACCAGAATCGCCTTGGACTTATCCAGCGAATCAACTATTTCTTTCAATAACAGCGGCACGCCGATGTTGGCAACTTTGGCAGTAACCAGAAACGTGAGCGCCAGGGCAACGCGCCAGCGGAAATCCCACAGGTAGGGCAACAGCGAGCTGATAACGCGCCAATCGCTTTTGGCGCGTGGCGTGGTAGTGGCGTCGGTTGCGACGGGCGGACTGTTTGTGGCGTGGGTGGCAGACATGTGCGCGGCAATGAGGAAAGACGATGAGTGACTGTGGCGTGCCGACAGTGTATGAATTTTACGCTGCCGATGCGCCCTCGCGCGGATTGGCTATTGTTATGATAGTTGGCGCGTATGCGTCGTTCCAGAGCGACGCCGGACCCACCAGCTTACTTGCCGTTGCGCTCCCAATACGGTGGGTCGCCAACGACTTTTTTCATGAAGTCGATAAACAAGCGCACCTTTGCAGGCAAGAATTTGCGATCTGGATAGACCGCGTAAATATCGCTGCCAGGTACGGCAAATTTAGGCAGCACTTCAATCAGCCGACCCTTTTCAATTTCCTCGGACACTTCCCACGCGCTGCGCCATGCCAGGCCGTGCCCGGCCAGCGCCCATCGCGTAAGCACTTCACCATCATTGCAATGCATGTCGCCAGCCACTTTGACGGTGACATTTTTAACACCGTCGCGAAATGACCAACTGTCAGCCAGTCCATCCTCCGTCGCCGTGACGAGGCAATTGTGTTTGGTCAGTTCAGCCAGCGTCGCCGGTTTGCCGTAACGTTTCAGGTAGCTGGGCGAGCCAATCACGACGCGATGGTTTCGCGCCAGTTTGGTGGCGATGAGGTCGGCATTTTTCAGGTCGGCGATACGGATGGCCAGATCGACACGCTCGTTTTTTAAATCGACAATGCGCTCGGAAAGATGCAGCGTCACATTGAGATTGGGGTGCAACTCGACGAACGCCGGAAGGTGAGGCGCGATGTGTTTTCTGCCAAATGCTGTCGGCGCAGAAACAATCAAGCGACCGGTAGCACTGCGCGCACCGGCCGTCAGCGATTCCTCGGCCGCGCACAACTCGTTAAGGATATTTCGCACGTCTTCAAAAAAAGCAACGCCTTCCGGGGTCAGCGTAATTTTTCGCGTAGAACGCTTGAACAGCTTCACATTCAACTGCTCTTCCAGTTGATCGATACGTCTCCCAATCATCGCCGGCGTGACACCCTCGTCGCGTGCCACTGCGGAAAGGCTTTCCGTTTTCGCTACGTCCAGAAACGTCTGTAATGCTTTTAATCGATCCATATTTCCTCCATGAAGCAACCATCAATGTATGAAATACTTTATATTTACTGGCGATTATCATTGTTTTAGTAACATAATACAATATGTGCTTAATTTATAGTCTGTGCAAATCCTTTCTGCATGTTTAGCTTTGTCTGCGTACCGACTTCCCCACAGGAAAAATTCATGACCACCCTCCAAAATATTCCCGCCGGTCTGTCAATCAACGGTAAAGCCTCACCTGCATATGCGGAAATACTGACACCTGATGCGCTGGCCTTTTTTGTTAAACTCGCCCGCAAATTCGAGCCCATTCGCCAGTCCCTTCTGGCTGCACGTGCCGTCCGCCAAAAAGAGTTTGACGCCGGCATGCTGCCGGATTTTTTAGCCGGAACCAAACACATTCGCGACGGCCATTGGGTGGTCGCAAAAGTGCCCGCTGACATTCAGGATCGCCGTGTTGAAATCACCGGCCCCACTGATCGCAAGATGGTCATCAATGCGCTCAATTGTGGCGCCAGCACTTTCATGGCTGACTTCGAGGACGCCAATTGCCCGACATGGGAGAACATGATCGAAGGCCAGATCAATCTGCGCGACGCCAATCTGCGCACCATTACTTTCGAGCAAAACGGCAGGCAGTACCATCTGAATGACAAACCTGCCGTGTTGTTCCCGCGCCCGCGCGGCTGGCATCTGGATGAAAAGCACGTCACGCTGGACGGCAAGATTGTCTCAGGTGCAATTTTTGATTTCGCGTTGTACTTTTTCCATAACGTGAAGACGCTGCTGGCCCGCGGCAGCGGCGTGTATCTGTATGTGCCAAAAATAGAATCGCATCTCGAAGCGCGCTTGTGGAATGATATTTTCGTCATGGCGCAAAACGAGCTCGGCGTCCCGCAAGGTTCCGTCAAAGCCACCGTGTTGATCGAGACGATTGTTGCCGCGTTCGAAATGGATGAAATACTTTATGAATTGAAGGAGCACAGCGCGGGGCTCAACATTGGCCGTTGGGATTACATCTTTTCGGCGATCAAGAAATTCCGTTTGAACAAGGATTTCTGTTTGGCTGATCGTAGCCAGGTCACGATGATGGCGCCTTTCCTGCGCGCCTACGCACTCTTGCTCGTGAAGACCTGTCACAAGCGCGGTGCTTTTGCGATGGGTGGCATGGCAGCGCAGATACCGATCAAGAACGACCCTACCGCCAATGAAGCCGCGATGGAAAAAGTGCGCGCCGACAAATTACGCGAAGTCACCGATGGCTGTGATGGTACGTGGGTCGCGCATCCTGGTTTGGTGCCAATTGCAAAGGAAGTGTTCGACAAGCACATGCCCACGCCCAACCAGATTCATCGGCAACGCGACGATGTCAATTTCACCGCGAAAGATTTGCTGGATTTCCGGCCCGAAGCACCAATCACCGAAGCCGGACTGCGCAATAATATCCAGGTCGGCATTCAATACGTCGGTTCGTGGCTGGGCGGCAACGGCTGCGTACCGATTTTCAATTTGATGGAAGACGCCGCGACGGCAGAGATATCGCGCTCACAAGTGTGGCAATGGATTCGCTCACCCAAAGGCGTCCTGTTTGACGGACGTAAAGTCACCAAAGAAATGGTGGCCCCATTGATCGCTGATGAACTCGTCAAAACGCCGGGCATTGTTGGTGACGCCGCATTCGCGTCGGGCAAATATGCTGAGGGTGCCGCGATGTTCGAGGCTCTCGTGATGGATGACAGCTATGAAGAGTTTTTGACGCTGCCGGCGTATCGGGCGATTGCCTGAATAGCCGCTGACTGTTCCGCTAAAAAACGCCGCGACAAAATGTCGCGGCGTTTTCGTCTTGCGCTTACCGTTAAAGTTGCGGTATCGCCACTCGTAATTACCAGCCAATGTCCTTGAACATGGGTTTGGTAAGGTCGTTAGGCGGGATCACGCTATGCGTCAAGTCCGCGTTGATCGCGGGTTCCATCAGCAGGTTCTTGAATGCGCTCGTATCCCAATGCGAGACCGACGATCCGCCCTGGAATGGTTTCGGTGTAAACAGCATCACGCGGCCAGCCTTATCGGCACCGGCCAGTTGACTGTTATCGACATCGAGTCTCGCCGAATTACACCACTGTCAGACGCACATCAATGTTATTGCGCGTGGCATTGGAATACGGGCATACGTGATGTGCCGCATCGACAATCGCCTGCACTTCCACTTTGTCCATGCCGGGTGCGTTGATCTGCAAGTCCACCTCGATACCGAAGCCACCGGGAATCTGGCCAATGCCGACGG
>JBKJMK010000280.1:0-3916 GCA_046596005.1 Usitatibacteraceae bacterium
GCAGGGCTTTATCGACGTGCAGCGGCGATCGATCACCATCCTTAACGAGAATTTGCCGATACATTATTGATTGGACTTTCGTCACGCAAAACAAGACGGCTTTCCACAGGTTTGCGGAAAGCCGTCTTGGCGATACAAGCGGTTAAAATCTGCGTTTATTGCATGCGCTTTTTCAACTCTTCATCCACCGCGCCGAGAAATTCTTCGGTGGTGAGGTAGGGCTGATCTGCACTGATCAAAATCGCCAGATCCTTGGTCATCTTTCCCGACTCGACCACATCCACGCAGACTTTTTCCAGCGTCTCGGCAAATTTAACGACGTCGGGCGTGTCGTCCATTTTGCCGCGGAAAACCAGGCCGCGCGTCCATGCATAGATAGAGGCAATCGGGTTCGTTGAAGTCGGCTTGCCTTGTTGGTGCATGCGGTAATGGCGCGTCACGGTGCCGTGCGCAGCCTCTGCTTCGACAGTTTTGCCATCTGGCGACATCAATACGGAAGTCATCAACCCCAACGAGCCGTAACCTTGCGCGACCGTATCGGATTGAACGTCACCGTCGTAATTTTTGCAGGCCCACAGATAACCACCACTCCACTTCAGGTTGGACGCGACCATGTCGTCAATGAGACGATGTTCGTAGGTCAATTTGGCGGCGTCATACCTGGCCGCAAATTCTGCGTCGTAAATATCCTGGAAGATATTTTTGAAGCGGCCATCGTAAACTTTCAGGATGGTATTTTTGGTCGAGAGGTAAACCGCGTAATTCCGCTCCAGCCCATAGTTGAAACATGCCCGTGCAAACCCCCGGATGGACTCATCAAGGTTGTACATAGCCAACGCAATGCCGGCTGCAGGTGCCTTGAATACTTCTCTTTCTATTGTTGCGCTGCCGTCAGCGGGGACGAATTTCATCGTCAGCGTGCCCGCGCCCGGAAACTGGAAATCGGTGGCACGATATTGATCGCCAAAACCATGGCGCGCTACCACGACCGGCTTGTCCCAGTGGCTCACGAGGCGCGGGACGTTTTTGCAAATAATGGGCTCACGAAAAATCGTGCCATCGAGAATATTGCGGATCGTCCCGTTTGGACTTTTCCACATCTGCTTCAGATTAAATTCCTTGACGCGCGCCTCATCAGGCGTGATGGTCGCGCATTTCACGGCCACGCCGTATTGCTTGGTCGCCATGGCGGAGTCGATGGTTACTTTATCGTCCGTTGCGTCGCGATGCTCCATGCCCAGATCAAAGTATTTGAGATCAACATCGAGGTACGGAAGGATGAGTTTTTCACGAATCATCTGCCAGATGATTCGCGTCATCTCGTCACCGTCCATTTCAACGATCGGGTTTTTGACTTTGATTTTGGCCATGAAAGTTCCTGCAAAGAATGCGGGTGAGGGAAATGTTGCCAAGGCAGAGGTAAACCGTTGACGACGCGGAAATCAGTCCGAAATTATAGCAAAGCGGCTTGTAAAGTCGCTGAGCGGCGGTCAGGCGGAGAGTCTCCTTCCGACTTGACCGCTTACCAGTCGCTGCGGCTAAGCCCCGTAGCCTTCCGGATTGGTGCGCTGCCAGCGCCACGCATCGCTACACATGTCGTCGAGTCCGCGAACGGCACGCCAACCAAGCAACTCAGCTGCCAATGCAGGGTCGGCAAAGCACTCAGCGATGTCACCGGCGCGGCGCGGCGCAAATTTGTAAGCAATTGGTTGGCCGCTGGCAGACTCAAAGGCGCGCACCACGTCGAGCACTGAGTAGCCGTTGCCAGTGCCAAGATTGACCGTCATCAAACCGCCGCGTTGCTGTAAAGCATCGAGTGCCTTGAGGTGGCCCAGCGCTAAGTCCACGACATGGATATAGTCGCGCACACCGGTACCGTCCTGGGTCGGGTAGTCGTTGCCGTAGACCGCGAGCGACGCGAGTCTGCCGACAGCGACGCGAGCGACAACAGGCATCAGATTGTTGGGGATGCCATTCGGGTCTTCGCCGATAAGGCCGCTGGCGTGAGCGCCAACCGGATTGAAGTATCGCAATAACGCGATGCGCCAACTATCGTCGGCGCGGTATAAATCGCGCAATATCTCCTCGATCATCAGTTTGCTGCGGCCATATGGATTGGTCGCCGAAAGCGGGAAGTCTTCGCGGATCGGCACAGCATGGGGGTCTCCATAGACCGTCGCGGACGAGCTAAATACCAGCGTTTTAACGCCCGCAGCAGCCATCACTTCGAGCAAAACCAAACTGCCGGTCACGTTGTTGTCGTAATACTCGAGTGGCTTATCCACCGACTCTCCGACTGCTTTGAGACCGGCGAAATGAATTACTGCTGCAATATCATGTTCGTGAAAAATGCGTTGCAGCGCTGTGCGATCTCTGACATCGACTTGATAGAACGTTATCACCTTGCCAGTGATGCGCTCCACCCGCTGTAACGCCTCTCGTTTGCTGTTGCTGAGGTTATCTGCCACCACGAGTTCGCATCCTGCCTGAAGGAATTCGACGAGGGTGTGAGACCCGATGTAGCCGGTGCCGCCAGTGATGAGGATGGTGTTTGTCATTGGTAGTTAGAGATTTGCGCTGTTTGGTTAGATCGACGGCGTATATCGGCATCATGCGACGCTAGACCGTCAAAGGTTGCGTTCGACGCAATGCGACAAATGGAAGAGCGCACGATTGAACCTTATCCTTGCACATTGCTTAAGAATTGGGCAATAAGACATTGAAAAGATAGTAACATACGAGATGTTTGGTGCTCTCGCGAAGAGCATTTCGGAGTAAGGCTACGCGCGATCTATCCACGAACGCCAGGACCGATTCAACAGGGAGGAAAAATGCAAACACGTCTATTGACCCACACAATCAGTGTAGTAGTCGCCGCGCTTGTAGTGGCTTTTGTCGGTGGCTGTAGCACACTCCCACCAGCGCCGGCCTTGGCTGCGTCGCCTGATTACAAATACGTCATCGGGCCGGGCGATACGGTCAGTATTGTCGTGTGGCGAAACCCGGAATTGTCGATGGTCGTTCCGGTGCGGCCCGATGGTAATATAGCTGCCCCGCTTGTCGAGGATTTACCTGCAATTGGGAAAGACGCGACAACCTTGGCGCGCGATATTGAGAAAGCACTTTCCAAGGTTATTCGTGACCCAGTCGTGACTGTGGTAGTGACAAACTTCGTGGGACCATACAGCGAGCAGGTTCGGGTGGTCGGGGAGGCAACGCGACCGCAGGTTCTTTCATACAGACAGAAAATGACGCTGCTTGACGTGATGATCGCGGTCGGTGGAATTACTGATTTTGCCGACGGAAATGGCGCGAGGTTGCTTCGAACCGGCGAAGGGAACAAACAATATCGTGTTCGAATTAAGGACCTGATTAAACGCGGTGACGTGTCGGCCAACGTGGAGATGAAACCCGGCGACGTGTTGATTATTCCGCAAAGCTGGTTCTAGCATTCACTTTGCGCGGCAACGACGGTATAGATTTTGCCGCCACCGCCAAGCCAACTCTGAATTTATAATTGGTGTGTGATGGATGAAATACTTCGTCAGGCAATAATTGTCCTGAGAGGCATGTGGCGCTACCGGTGGCTCGGGCTGGCAACGGCTTGGGCAGTCGGCGCGATTGGTGTCGCAGTCGTATTTTTGATCCCGGAAAAATACGAAGCCTCCGCGCGTATTTATGTCAATACCGCTTCGATCCTGAAGCCGCTGATGAGTGGCATCACCGTGCAGGCAAACGACGCGGATAGAATTGCGGCTTTAAGTCGGCTGGTCATTAGTCGGCCGAACGTCGAAAAACTAGTACAGACAGTTGCGCTCGACGCTGGCACCAAATCCAAAGCCCAATACGAAGAGGTCGTCGACAGCGTCACCAAATTGCTCAAGATTTCCGCGAGCGGAAAAGATCTATATACGCT
>JBKJMK010000331.1:0-15113 GCA_046596005.1 Usitatibacteraceae bacterium
CCACTGAGGAGGCACGCGAGCGAGCGCTCCAGTCCGGGGCGAAGGATTTTGTCGCCAAGCCCATTCAGAACAAGCAGGTGCTGACCACACTTCTTGAAAACATAAATGCCCACTTGAGCAAGCGTCAAAAATACCTGCTGGTGTTCGATGAAAAACCCGCGGCGCTCACGAAAATCAGGGAATACATCGACGGCATACCAGGGCTGGAAATTATCGCTGCCCCACATCAGGATAAACTTCGCGACGCACTGCAAAACAGAACCTTCGACTGCATCGTGCTGGGAAACACTGCTTCCACCGCAACACTGGAGAATGTTTCGCAACAGATTCAGGCATCGCCGACAAACGGCAGCACGCCGCTGATCCTGCTGCGAGACGACGCCGGCGTTTCCGACGACGACGCGAGGAAGATTATCGCCCGCCACCCGATCTCTCGGGAGGCGCATTCGCTGGAGCGGGTGCTCGATCAGACGACGATGTTGTTGCATCAGGGCGTGACATGGTTGTCCGATCGTCATCGGGATGTATTGAACGACATTTACCAGTCGAACAAGCCGCTGGTTGACAAGAAGGTGCTCATCGTTGACGACGATATCCGCAATATTTTTGCGTTGTCGTCAGTTCTCGAGGAGTATCAGATGAATATTATTTCGGCGGAAAATGGCCGGGACGCGATTAATATTCTCAAGGACCAGCAGGATATCGATATTGTGCTGATGGACATCATGATGCCGGAGATGGACGGGATCGCCACGATGAAGGAAATCCGCAAAATTGAAAGCTGCCGGAATTTGCCGATCGTCGCGGTGACTGCGAAGGCCATGAAGGGCGACCGTGAACGTTGCATAGAGGCCGGTGCATGGGATTATTTGTCAAAGCCGGTCGAGCGTGCCCAATTGTTGAGTGTATTGCGTGCGTGGCTGCGGCGTTGAATTTGGCCCGCGTGTTGATCGGAAAATAAGAATTCGTGAAGGAAATTAAATGAGCGCCAACCCTGAATTGGTCTCCACGCGTGCCGCAGCGGCGGACGATGGTCGGGCGAATATTCTGATTGTCGATGACCGGGCCGACAAACTGCTGGTCTTCAAAACCATTCTTGAAGATCTCGACCAAAACATCATCACACTGCAGTCTGGTGAGGACGCGCTGCGCTGGTTGCTGGATAACGATTGTGCAGTAATGCTTCTCGACGTAAACATGCCGGGCATGGATGGTTTTGAAACCGCACAATTGATCCGCGCGCGGCGCAAGACGGCGCATATGCCGATCATTTTTATCACCGCACACGCGGACGAGATGCGCCTCGAAAAAGGCTATTCGCTGGGCGCGGTGGATTACATGCTTTCTCCCGCAGTGCCGAGCGTACTGCGCAGCAAGGTGATGGTATTTGTGCAGTTGTTCAATCTGACCCTGCAGATTAAACGCCAGGCTGACGAGCATGTGAACCTGGCGCGCGAGCAGGCAGCACGCGCGGCGGCTGAAGAGTCAAACCGTCGTGCCAGCTTCCTCGCCGACGCAAGCAGGATCCTCAGCAGTTCACTGGATGTAAGTTCTCTCATGGTCGGAGCGACCCGCCTGGTGGTGCCGACGCTGGCGGATTTCAGCGCCATTACGTTGGTCGACGGCGAGGGCACGCTGGTACGCACCGCGTGCAGACCCGACTGGAATCTGGATGAATCGCGCATTTCGATCGTTGACGATCCATTGTGGGTGGCTGCGACGAACGAGGTCATCGCAACCAGGCGGATAAAAATGATCGAAGATTTCGCCGCGCAGGCGCTGTTACCGGTTAAAGGCGATCACGCAGCGGAAGCGCAAGGCCAGAACCGCTGGCCGGTGCAACACGTCGCAATGTTGCCCCTGGTGGCGCGTGACAAAATCCATGGTGTATTGACACTGGCTTTGGTGCCATCTGGCAGGCGCTTTGGGAGCGCAGAATTGGAACTTGCGACTGACATTGCGTCGCGAGTGGCAATTGCGATCGACAATTGCCTGCTCTTTCTGGAGATTCAGAAAGGCGACAGGCGCAAGAACGAATTTCTGGCCACGCTCTCGCACGAATTGCGCAATCCCCTGGCACCCATGCGAAACGCCATCCATGCGCTGCATCTTTCCGGACAATGGCCGGCTGGCGCGAATGAACTCCGCGAAATGTTCGACCGGCAGTTGGGCCAGCTTACCCATCTTGTTAACGACCTGCTCGATGTCGCACGGATTTCCCAAGGCAAGATTCAGCTTCGCAAACAGACTACTGATCTCGTTACCGAAATAAATCATGCAGTGAAATCGTGCAGCGCAGCCATGGAAATGGTCGGCCACAAACTGGTCGTCTCAATGCCTGACGAGCCGGTTATGGTGGAAGGTGATCGGGTGCGGCTACAGCAGATCTTCGAAAATCTGCTCTTGAATGCCTGCAAATACACTGAGCCGAATGGGCGCATCGACGTCGGCCTGACAAGCGACGCGGACCGTGCGTTAATCACGATCCGCGATACGGGTGTCGGCATTGCTGCCGAAATGATGCCGAAAATCTGGGACATTTTCTCCCAGGTAGACGCATCGCCAGAGCGCGTCCGGCAAGGGCTCGGAATCGGGCTCTCCCTGGTAAAAAAACTGGTTACTTTGCATGGCGGCAGCATTGAGGCCACTAGCGATGGTTTGGGAAAGGGCAGCGTGTTCATCGTACGCTTGCCGATGCTGACCACTGCGCACCAGGCAGAGATAGCGTCAACCGCAGAAGAAGCTGCCGACGCGGTCGGGTTAGCTGCACAAGCGCGACGCATTCTGGTCGTTGATGACAATGTAGATGCTGCTGAATCAATGCAGGTGCTGCTCGGCGTTTTTGGTCATACGGTTGAAATTGCCCACGAGGGCGTCACCGCGTTGCAGGTTGCGTGGACATTCAAACCTGATCTCGTGTTTCTCGATATCGGGCTACCCGGCATGAATGGCTACGAAGTGGCGCGATGTCTGCGCGATGAGATCGGGATGAAAACCGTAAAGCTCGTTGCCCTCAGCGGCTACGGGACTGAAAGCGATCAGATGCGTTCCAAAGAGGCTGGCTTTGATCGACACTTGGTCAAACCGGTTGATCCCGGCGCGCTGCCCACCATCATCTCCGCTGTCTTTTCGGATTAGTGATTTCTGCTGCTTCCGCTGGTTCAGGCTAATCCCGTGTCCCGGCATCATCAATTGATACATTCAATTTTTGTATAATAGATATTCCCGCTGTAACGCATTCGCGTTTTCACCGGTCATTTTCACCCTTTCGGAGTTTCCCCATGAAAAACCCCATGCGCGTCGCCATCACCGGTGCCGCAGGCCAGATTGGCTACAGCCTGTTGTTCCGTATCGCTTCCGGCGAAATGCTGGGCAAGGACCAGCCGGTCATTTTGCAGCTATTGGAAATTCCCGATGAGAAAGCGCAAAAAGCCCTGAAGGGTGTGATGATGGAACTGGAAGATTGCGCGTTTCCATTGCTCGCGGGCATGAGCGCGCACGCTGACGCCATGACAGCCTTCAAGGACATCGATGTTGCGTTGCTCGTTGGTGCGCGTCCGCGCGGACCAGGGATGGAGCGCAAAGACTTGCTAGAAGCCAATGGTGCAATTTTCACCGTCCAGGGCAGGGCGCTCGACGCAGTTGCCTCGCGCGCTGTCAAAGTGCTGGTGGTGGGAAACCCGGCTAATACGAACGCCTACATTGCGATGAAATCAGCCCCAAGCCTGCCACGCAAAAATTTCACTGCGATGTTGCGCCTGGATCACAACCGTGCGCTATCCCAGCTTGCGGCGAAAACGGGTAAGTCAGTGGATTCCATTGAGAAGTTGATTGTCTGGGGCAACCATTCGCCGACCATGTATCCCGACTATCGTTTCGCCACGATCGGCGGCGCACCAGCTGCATCGGTTGTGAACGATCAGGAATGGTATCGCAATACGTTTATTCCTACCGTCGGCAAACGTGGCGCTGCCATCATCGAGGCGCGTGGCTTGTCCAGCGCTGCGTCTGCTGCGAATGCGGCAATCGACCACATCCGCGATTGGGTGCTTGGCACCAGCGGTAAATGGGTAACGATGGGTGTGCCATCGGATGGCAGCTACGGCATTCCAGATAGCGTGATGTATGGTGTGCCAGTTACTTGCGAGAACGGTGAATACACCGTGATCAAGGGTTTGGAAATAGACGATTTTTCCCGCGGCAAGATGGATGTGACGCTGAAGGAGCTGGAAGACGAACGTGCTGGTATTGCACATATGCTTTAGGCTTGTACGCTTGGATATAAGCAAAAAAAGCCGCTCGATGAGCGGCTTTTTTTATCCCGAAGCTGGCGCGCTCGCTAATCTTCGCTAAGTACACCTCCAATGCTGACGACATACAAGGTGACCAGCACTACCGCCATACCGATCAAGGTTGGCGTGACGGTTTGAGTGACCAGGTCCATGTAGGCATCGAACATGGCGCTGCCTGCGGAGGTAAACGCCACCGCGATAACGGACGCGAGCAGCGTGCAAGCAAACGGAATCGCGAACCGCAACGCCGCCGACATGCGCGCTTTTTGCGGCATTGTATCCATCACGCGCAGCGTAAATCCGTCATCATCGAGATGCGTTGCGCGATGAGTTGCCGCATCGGCTTTAAGCAACTCATCGATTGCGTCTCTGTGCAAATTCAGTGGGGGGTTCATGCAACGACTCCTTGGCTGACCTCGGGTCCGTACGCGGCTAATTTAGCGCGCATTTTTTCCTTGGCTTTTAGTATATTCGTTTTCACTGTGCCGAGCGGTATGCCCAGTACGTAGGCGGCTTCTTCATGGGAGAGATCGTTGTAATAGCATTGCGTAATGGCATTATGTTCGCCGATCGTTAACCCATCCATGGCGCGCTCCAGATCGCGGCGCACGCCGGTTGTCTCGGCAACGCACTCAGGGGCCTCCTGCTCCGGCATCAACTCCTCATCGAGCAATATTTCATGTTTTTTGCGGACTTCCGACTGCCATGCATTGAAAGCGATGCGGTAAAGCCAGGTCGAAAATTTTGCCTCAAAACGAAATGATTTGATGTTTTTCCAGGCAAGTATAAATGTCTCCTGCGCGACATCGTCTGCAAGCTCGATGTTGCCACCGGTCATCCTTCGCAAGCTCGCCCGCAACTGCGATTGATGACGGCGCACGAGTTCACCAAACGCATTGCGGTCGTCTTTGAGAAGCACGCGCGCGATGAGATCGTTGTCGGCAAAGCCGGGCGATAAACTCACCACCAGTGGTTCCGCATTGCTGGGGAATTTGGGTGCATGGCCAAACTACTTTGTCATCGTCCTTGAGCTCAGCGTTCTACTCTCGATTTTCCAGACGATCAAGTAGCCTGCGCCCGTAAACAGGGGGATGATGCCAAAGGCCCAAAACTTCATCCCGTACAGATAAAGCGCCAGGCAGATGCCAAGGCCTAACATGACCAATACTACGCCTCGTCGTAAATTGGAATACGGCTCTGCGCCTTCAAATAGCCTGGCAGGTATCGGCTGACCTTTCTCGGCGAGTTTTAGCGCGGTTTCGTGCAACAGTTCATTTCTTCGTGCCCTGTACCAGAGGATGATGCCGACCAGCGTGACGGGCATGATCAAGCCCAGAACAATCGCCATTGTGCCGAGAACAGTGGTGCCAAAATCCATGGTTTTCTCCGCTATTTCGCTTCAGTTATTGTCGCGCCGATAACGGGTAGATCATTGTCGGCGCTGTTTGCATCAGGATATTGAATTACCTGTCAGACGTGTTCGGACATAGGACGCACGCTGAAGCCAATCTGGATTTGGAGCGAAGAATTTTTTGTACTTATTCAGCTGCCAATTCCTGCGACGACGTGACTGGCGGTGTTTGGTTGTGCGTTGGCAATTCCCGCATGGCTGCCAACGGCGATACTTTGGCGAGCGTCAGGCCCAGCACCAGTGTGCCGACACCCGCTACCGCTATGGTGGTACGCAGACCGAACAGCTCCGCCATTGCACCACCGGCGAGCGATCCCAGCGGCGCACCCGCGATTGACAGAAAAATCATCGTCGAGGTGACGCGACCAAGAAGATGATCAGGGGTCACGGACTGTCGCAGCGTGAGGTAATTGATAAAGAAAAGCATCGCGCCAAGATCCAGCACAAATATCGCTGCACCAAGGTGCAGCGCAGCCCACGACCCAGGCGCCACGCTCGCGATCATCAGCCAGGCTATTCCTGTGGAAAACAACCCGCCCAGCATGACCTGCCCGACACCGAAGCGGCGATTCGCATGTTGCACCCAGAACGACGCAATTAAAAACCCCACACCACCCATCATCCAGATCGCGCCGATCTTTCCTGGTGATAGCGCCAAATCACGTACCGCGAAGAGAATCACGATCGCGAAATACATATGCTTCAGGAATTGCCAGACCGCGAGACCCCATGCGAGTGAACGCAAAACGGGGTTGTTCCAGATCAGGCGCAGGCCTTCTTTGGCATCCTTCCATACTGTGGCATCCTTTTCCAATGCCCTCGGCGCATCGCTTGGCTGTGGTTTGATGGTTTTCAACATCCATGCAGATAAAAAAAACGCAATCGCGTCGAGCAGGATCGCGAATGGCGCGGTCAGCCAATGGATAAATATTCCCGCCAGGCCGGGGCCGATCAGTTGAGCGCTTGAGTCTGAAAGGGCAATACGCGAATTGGCTTCTACAAGATTCTCACGTCCGACACGTTCGGTCATGAATACCTGGTAAGCCGCCCAGCCAATAATGCCGCCCAGGCCCACCAGAAAGCCCGCCACATAGAGTACCGACATGGAAAGAAAGCCAAGCCATGCGGCAATCGGAATGGCGAGCAACGCCAGCCCCCGGCCGACGTCGGCCATGATGATGAGCGGCAATTTTTTTGAGCGATCCACCAGCACGCCCGTGAAGAGTCCAAATAGCGTGTAGGGAAGCGCCTCAACGGCCGTCAGAATGCCCATTTCCAGCGGTGAGGCGTTTAACATCAGCGCAGCGGTGAGGGGCAAGGCCAGAAAAGTAACCTGCCCGCCAAAATGCGTGATCGTGAGCGAAATCCAAAGCGTGCGGAAATCGTGGCTTCGCCAAAGCTTGCCGAAATATTTGTCCAGCCGATGTTCTTGCATAGTCATTTTTATACTTTCCCAACTTATCGCACCGATATAGCTGCGCGTTACTGGCCCATAGCAACAGCATGGCCAACAAAAAGTGACGGGAAATATCGCTCCGGTTTAATTCCCCGCCGTGTGGTTCCGGCGAGGCCCTACTGGAGGGCGCTACCGGACTACGTGAATGCCATGCCTGCGGTGCCGAGGTCGGCGCATCGAGACGGCAGTGGGATGCCCAAATGTCCGCCACGCACTCTGCCAACGACACCGCCCGCCGTTGCTACCGGCAGCGCGCGCATTGCGAAAACTGTGTGAATACTGGACATGGAAACTCCCATTGAGAGGAATGCTTGTAACTAAAGTTTAACGTAGTTGGCGTTTGGATGCAAAAAAGCCCGCTGGCGGTGGGCGCCGTCGCGTTGTCACGTGGCTTGTGCCTGCGTTTGAATTTTCGTATCAAATTCGCCCCATTCCGGGATGATGCTGCGCTAAACCACGCTACGATAACGTGCGTACAAAAATGTTCAAACACAAGCGTTGACGGGGCTTGACGAGCATTTTCTGCCTGAAACCCGCGCCAGTATTGGAGTTGCGCAATGCTGGCTGGTTCCTATTTTCGCTCTTTCAGTAAAATTAGTGCTTCGTCCAGTCGCCGCTCAATGCCATGTAACGCCGCAAGCTGCGCGGCCCTGAATGCATTTTCAGTTGCCGACGTGGCTACCGCTGCTGATGGCACACGTCCCCGTTTGAGGGCATCGCGCGCTTCCAGGATCATGTTGCGAAAATCATCTGCGTCAATGATGCCGGTGAGGTGCATGTCGTTCGCCTGGCCCGCACCACTGCCGGCCGTCTCGAATTTGAGTGTACTCAGATGAAAGTGCCGCAGGATCGGGCCTTCGATGAATGTTACGTCCTGAATGTTTTCTAGCGGAATGGTTTTCTCCACCGTCACCAGGATGCCTTTGCGGTAGCGCAATTTTTTTTCGTCCAAATGGCAATCGAGTTTGGCGAAATAATGCCGTGCCCACCATTGGCCGACACCCAGGAACCAGATCAACGCAAGCGGGATACCGACGATGGTCATTATCAGAACGAAGCCGATTTGCAACACAAGGTACGGTCGGATCAGCGGGTTAAATTTAGCGTGCATGGTCGCTAATTCCGGTAAGTATTCGACTTCGGTGGGAGACGGTGTGTTCATCGGCGTTGGATTTATCCAAAAGAATGCGCTGCTAGCCTAACCGATTTGCCACGCGACGATTTTCGTAGGCCTTCAAGTGCGTGTAAGCCACCGACAGCATAGAATCATCGAGCGAAAATTCACGTGCTTTGGCAAGCATGAAGCCGACGATGTGGTCAGCTTCGACGCGCCCACCGCTCTCGAGATCGCGAAGCATCGAGGCGGTGAGCGGAGAGCCTGCCGCATTGAGTACCTTTTGAAAGCGCTCAAGTACTGGCGCACGCAGCGGGTAACCGCTTTTTGCAGAGATGGCGATGCACGCTTCCAGGTAGCGTTGCATTAGTCCGCGACCATCTTCAGTCGCGAGTATTTCCCCTACCGATGCACGCATCAGGCAGGTCATTCCGGCCAATGTCGAAAGAAAGGTAACTTTTTCCCACATGTCCTGCATGATGTTTTCAGAGACCTTCCAATCCGCAAACGTCTTTCCAAATGATTCACCGAGCGCGTCGGCCGCCGCTTGCTGGGAAGGCTCGCGCGCACCCCAGATAATTGAATGCGCGTCAATCAGTGATTTCACCACACCATCCTTGGTGAGCGTTGCCGCAATCTGGCAGCATCCACCCATCACGCGTGATTTGCCAAAAGCGGCATCCAGCGTATCAATGTGAGACATGCCATTAAGCAACGGGACAATGCAGGTTACCGCATTCATTGCAGGACCAATTGCCTCGATGCTTGAGGGAAGGTCATAGGCTTTACAGGAAAGGATGATGATGTCGTAGCCAGTTTTTAGCTGCTGTGCGAGAACCGTTTTCACCTTCAGCGTGACGTTGCCTTTAGGGCTTTCAATTTGCAATCCATGCTGCGCAATCTGTTGCGCACGTTTCTCACGCAACAGAAACGTAACATCCGCACCACCTTCGTGGAGTCGTCCACCGAAATAGCCACCGGTGGCACCAGCGCCAAGTACGAGTATCTTCATTCGCTTTTTCCATTCGATTTCACTTGCAGGAAATTTTCCGCCGCCTCGAGAATGCGATCACGGTTAAACAAAATATCCTCCCGTGTGAGCTTGATGTCCACGTCTGGTTTCACGCCTTCACCTTCAATGCGCTTACCATTGGGCGTTACAAATCCAAGCTCACTATAGGCAAGCTGTCCACCGCCGGGCAAGTCGGCATAGCCAAGATAACCCAACAAACATCCGCAGGTACGTTGACCGAACACGGTGGCGCGACCGAGATCCTGCAGCGTGCTGGAAAAGACTTCCGACGCCGATGCGCTGCCCTCATTGGTCAGAATCGCCAGCGGCTTCGTATAGGCTGATTCCTTGTTGCCATTGAGTACGGGTTCCATTTTCATTGTCGGAATGAAGGCAACTGTCACCGGCCTGCCAGTGCGGGTCAAAATGCGCGCGCCTTTTGTTGGCTCACTGAGGAATTTGGTGGCTAGCTTGTTGGCCATGCCTAAAGATCCGCCGCCGTTGTTACGCAGATCCACAATCAGTCCAGGACTATCTTTCATCGTCGTGATCGCATCCAGGATCGCACTCTCCATGCTGCCGGTAAAATTTGAAAAGCGTAAATAGCCGAAGCCCGATGGCAACACGCGGTGCGTAAATTCAGGTGGCGCGCGGAACTTGCGGCGCTTCATCGTCGCGGTTATCTCAGTGCCATCCATGCGCCCAAAGATCATGGTAATTTTTGTATCCGGGTCGCCGGCAAGAATCTTTCGCATTGCACCACGCGTGCGCGTCCATGCGGTTGACGAATCCCGTACCTCTGCGATCAGTCGCTGATAAAGCGCAATCGCCGGTTCGCCATCGATCACTTTGACAACCATGCCTGGTCGTACGCCAGCCCACCACGGGTCGGACTCCGGGTGGGTGCTGGTCACGACCAGCGCGTTGTTCATTTCCAGGAAACCAAGCCCCAGCGAATGTACTTCATGGTTTCGTTGCTGCGCGACTTGCTTTGGCCCATGCACGCGTGTGTGCGAGTCTTTCAACTCGCCCGTCATTTTGTCCAGCAGTTCCCAGTATCGGTCGTCAGTACCGGCATTGATAATCTGAGGCTCGTAGGCGGCGCGAACTGCCTGCCAATTCACGCCGTTCAGGTTGGGATCGTAGTATTTATCGTTGACAGTGTTCCAGACGTTTTCGAATGCATCGCGCTTCCATGTGCCTGAATTGAGGTCGGGCACGGGGAGGATTGAAGGCGCGTCGAGCGCCCTGGTCCTGCCGACGATATTGTAAGGGTCGATTATTGTGCAGCCGTTGAGTAGCGCAACAATCAGTATCAGCAGGGAAGTTCGCATGACCATTCAGTGTTCGTCGGTGAAATATTTAGAACAGGCATTTTATCTTGCCATCAAGATTGATCGCCATATTTATGCGAATTCAACACAAGCTTGACGGCCTCTACAGCCATTTCCGGGTTCGCGGCATTGCGTATAAAATCGTTCGCAGCAACGCCGTGGCCATACGGCAGAAGCATTCTGTTTCGTGGCGCCACGATCAGCTGAACAATCCCCAGTGACGGGCAATGAAAATATTTTCTTACGCGACCTTTCCGCTTGCCAACGCAAACGCGCCCAGTTGCACGCGTGCGGTCTGTTGCAGGCAACTCATCACTTTTCCGCTACCGGCAATTGTGACGTGTCTGTTATCGGTATCGGTGTTTGCCAGCAATCTGGAACTTGACGAATATCTGCAACGCGCCAACGCCGCTAAAAGCCGAGGTGACTGGGAGTCGGTGGCGTCGCAGATTGCGCAGGCAATCAACCATCCGGATTTGCCGAAAACAGGCACCATCCGCAGCGCGGTGCATCTTGAGTACGGGCGGGCGATGGGCGTGCTCTGCCAATATGAGGAATCGGAAAAATATCTGCTTCAGGCAAAAGACATCGCGGAGAAAGCCAGGAGCCCCTTGTTTTCAACACTGTACGAATTGGGTGCACTCAGTATTGCGCAGAAAAAATTTGCAGGTGCCGCCGACTATTTTTCACAACTTATACCGATGATGGGGCAGGAATTGCGGAATAAATCCTCCACATTGGTGGTCGCCGACGCTTATGAAAAATATGCGATTGCGCTCACCGCGACCGGGATGCCAGAACGCGCAGAGTCGCTTCGACGCGAGGCGGACAAGATTCGCCAAACCGGAGCGACGCTGCCCCGGGGAACGCTCACACCCTATGGCGCGCAGTGCCAAAAATCATGATGCAAGCGCGCGCCGCTAGCGGAATGTGCGTACGTATGCGGCACTGACGCCGTGTATCTGGTAGCGGGCCGGGGTTTGATTGGTGCCAATCACACTGGTCAATGTTGCAGCGTTCATCTGATCGTAAGCCCAGTCGGCGCTGTTGAGTCGGCGGTAGAAGTAATTAAGTCGCAGCGTGCTGCGTCGATCCATGACATATCGGGCGGACAGGTTCAGGTTGTCCGAATGCGCGCGCAAATCCGGCAAAGCCAAAGCGGGGTTTTGTGCGGCCGGTGTGGCCGGCCCTGCCGTCGTTGAAATGGGTGTGCGCCCGCGCACCGCAATTGCATCGGCACCAAGTTCCAGTTTGCTGCCGAGCAGGTTTTTGTAGCGCAGGCCAAAGCCAATTGATGAAGTTTTATCGACGAATTGATTGACCCAGTCGGTATCTGCGCTACTCGTACCCGCTGCATCAGAACTGAGGATCTGGCGGCTGCGTTCACGCGAACGCTGGTCCTCGACGCTGTAGAAAAATGTTGCAGTGAAATCATCGCTGAACACAAGACCCAGATCGGCGCTCGCTGACCAACTGTTCGCACCGGTGACACCGTACTGTGATTTCGGATATTGATCGCGATTCACGTCAACGCGTGCCTGCAAAGAAAGCAACGAATTGGGGAGGAAGCCGACCATGATGCGGGTTCGTTCACGATCACGGTCGGCCATGTAGAACTTGTTCTGCAGTGGACCATTGCGGATGCAATCGATCAACACCACGCAGCCATTCACCGTAACGAGACTACCGATAAACGAGGTTGAGGTGTAGCTCGCGAGGTACGGAAGGTTATAGAGATATTGCGTCCCGCGCCGTATCATAAATGCGACGCTGGCGGTAGCGGTCCAGGGCCCCATGCTGCCTTGGCGGAGTTCGATCCTGTAGGTGTTTTCGGTCGCCTGCTCGACTTCAGCGAACGTGCGTTTGACGTTATCAATGTCCCATCCCGCTTTAACCGCGGTCATGGCTGAAAGCCGGTAATCCGCATCGAGCGTCATTTGGGTTTGTCGACGGCTACGGGGCAGGTTGGTGCGGATGCGATCACTGCTGCTGCCGGGTTGCGGCTGTAACTGAATGTCCCCGCCGATGTAGATGAATTCTGACAGCGGCGTCTTGTTGTTACGGTCTTCATAGCGAAGTGAAGCACTTACGGAAAGGTTGCGCACTGGCCGCATCGCCAGCCGCGCATTCAGGAATGTGGTTTCGACAAGGCCATTGAGCGAATTACGCGGAAGTCCGGTGGTCGCAAGCCCGGCATTGATCGAATAGGGCAGGAAGGCCTCGTTTTGCGACATGCGCCCACGCGAGCCGGTGAGCGTCACGCGCGTGCTCGTTGAAAAATCGTATGAGCCACTGGCCGAGAACTGATGAAATTGGTTGTCCGGAGCCACACCGATTTGCCCGTTCAACAAGGGAAAATTCGCGGCCAGCCCGGTAGCACCACCGACCCAGGGCGCGCTGCTGTAGGGGTTTTGCCAAGTTAATGCGCTGATGTTGTTCTTGAACAGTGAGCCGTGATACGCGAGCGTGAAGCGGTGGTCATCGCCACTGAAGGCGAGGCTGGCGTCGATCAATTGCGTGGAAGAGTTGATCGGCTCGGGGATAAGGACCGATCGCGGATTGCCGCCATTACTACCAAATTCCGCACCGCGAATCTTGGTGCCGTCTTGATTATCGTTGCGCCAACTGGCGCGCAGCTCCCACTCTCGCGAAAGCCAGTAACGCAGGCTAATTTCGGCGCGCTTGCGTTTCGCCTCGACATCGAAGCTTTGCAAGCTGGTGGCGAGCGTACTCATTCTGCTGGTATCAGAACCACGCACAAATCCGGCGGGCAGTAACAAGTTGGCGGAGCCCGCGCCGAGAAACGGTGTCTGATAATTATCAGCGTATCTCTTCGGCAGTTCGTCATAACCGAAGCTGATCCGATACGTGCTTTGTCGCCCGTATTCGCCCAGCAGGCTGCGCGAACTCAATCCCAGATTCGTACCGGTCATTCGCCAGCGCGTTTTGTCATCGGTGCTATTGCCATAGCTGTACTGGTCGCCACGCAAATCGATGTTGCCAATCGTGAAGACACCTTTCTTGTCGAGCCCGCTGTAGTTGCCAGTGGCGAAGGAATTATCGCTAATGCTACCCGCGCCGATCTCGATCTTGCTCTGCGGTCGCGTCAATTCGGCGATGGCCTCCGCATCTTTGTCCGGGGCGCTCGTGTCAGATGCTGCGTTTGTGGTGGTCATGAACATCGCGCCAAGCAGCGCGCTGATCCACCCGAGACTGCTGATGCCACTTGTCACGGGTAGTTTGATCGCGGTGTGAATGCGGCGGGTCATCGAGGCACTTATCGGGTAAATCGCGGGCCGGACGGGTGGTTGCTGCCGTGGATGGCGGAGTGACAATTCAGGCAAGCCCGCAGCAATAATTGTGGCGATGGTGCGGTGCCGCCAGCCTGTGTCGGCAAGCCTCGCCCGCTCAGTGCCGGTGTGGTGTGAATGCTGCCCGCATGACAGCCCTGACACAGCCATGGCGGACGGGCTCTCAGCAGCGGCGCAATGTTGGAACCGTGCGCAACGTGGCAGTTGGTGCAGTCGTCCGAGGCGGGAGGATGCTCCCACAGAAACGGACCGCGTTTTTCGGCATGACAGCTATAGCAGGTCTCGTTGATGGAGTTTTTGATGAGCAGCTTTGGGCCCGCTGAGCCGTGCGGATTGTGGCAGTCCGAACATGCAATCTTGCCAGCCGCAATGGGATGGGAGGAGAGGTAATGGATTTGCGCGCGCTGGGTCTTGTGACACGCAAAGCAGACTTCGCGCTGCGTCTCGTTCGAGAGTGCCCGGTCTTGAGGCTGGTGGATTTCGTGGCATGACGCACAAGTCACGTCATTGCCAGGATGGGCGCTACCTTGCCAATGGCTGCGTTTACCGCCCGTGTGGCAATTAAGGCAGGTGCGGTTCTGTACTTCAGTGGAGGATTTGCTTGCGCCGCCAAACACAAAATCCGGGGCGGGGCGCACCGATGTTTCGTCCGTATGCCGCACATGCCCGCGGCTGGAGCCATGGCATGCCTGGCAGCCGGGTTGTCCAGCAACGCCGTGGCGGGTGCGATGAATTGATAATATTGGCTTCTTTTCATTCGCATCGTGACAGCGTGTGCAGACCGCATCGCCGCTGGTGCCCTCCTTGAACGTACCGGGTGCGTCGGCCGCGTTCGCGATTGTCGGGATCGTGGTTGCGAATACAAGCAGGGCCACACCGAGCGGCGGGAGCAAGCAGCGCGTATTCATGGAAATTCTGAACATGGATGTAGTCTACTGCAAGCGGTAATTTGCTGAGGGTAACCGCCGGCTTTGCATGGCGCCATTTAACTTGCCGATTTATCGGCATTTTTAATCCTCACTCGCGTAAAATACGCCCCGGCACAGCCCTTCCGGTTGTTCCCCCCTATACCCCGTTATTTCTCTTCACCTCGCAAGGCAGCAACTACCATGGCTCAGTACGTTTACACGATGAATCGCGTGGGCAAGATCGTTCCGCCCAAACGCCAGATTCTCAAGAATAT
>JBKJMK010000344.1:0-4497 GCA_046596005.1 Usitatibacteraceae bacterium
CCTTCAGCGCCGATCTTCACTCCGTACTCATGAGCAGCGGCGGCAAGAAGCGGTAATCCGAACACTCAGGCACTTTGACCCATAGAGCCATAGACTCATAGACGCATGAGGAGCCCATAATGGGAATGAACATAGGTTCGGACGGTAGTGGTGAAGATGAAGTTATTTCCACCATCAACACCACGCCGCTCGTAGATGTGATGCTGGTATTACTGATCATTTTTCTGATCACGATTCCGGCCATTGTACAAAACGTACCGGTCGTCTTGCCTGCGGAACGCAATATCGTCACCCAGACCAAGCCAGAAAATATCGTCATCTCGGTCAATAAAGACGGAGATATTTTCTGGAACCAGCAGCTTATGGCGGATACCGACGCGTTGTTCGATAAATTGAAAGTAGTGGCAGTGCTGGTACCGCAGCCGGAG
Source organism: Usitatibacteraceae bacterium (assembly GCA_046596005.1). GTDB lineage: Bacteria > Pseudomonadota > Gammaproteobacteria > Burkholderiales > Usitatibacteraceae > UKL13-2. Next base: position 429 of record JBKJMK010000344.1, read on the forward strand.
ATACATATTCGCGGCGATGAGAATGCGCGCTATGAGTCGGTGGGTCGAGTGGTCTATACCTGCCAACGCGCCAGCATCCTCAAGATCGGCTTCATCACCGAGCCGCCTCCACTGAATTGATCGCGCCGCGCGTATAGCCAGTCAACAAGAAGTCGCCAGATAAAAGGAATATGCCATGAGCATGAATGTCGCACCAAGCGGGGGCTCAGCCGAACCGGAATGCATGATGGAAATCAACACAACACCGTTGATCGACGTGATGCTGGTTTTGATCATCATGCTGATCATTACGATCCCGATCCAGACGCACGCGGTGAAACTGAATATGCCGGTCGGCAATCCACCGCCACCGCCGACGCCGCCGGAAGTTGTTCAGATCGACGTGGATTTTGACGGCACCGTCCTGTGGAATGGCATTATCGTTCCGAGTCGCGATGAACTCGAAGTACGACTGACCGCCGCTGCTGCGCAGCCAATTCAGCCTGAAGTGCATCTGCGCCCCAACAAACTGGTGCAATATAAATCAGTCGCGATGGTGATGGCTTCTGCGCAGCGTATCGGCGTGACAAAATTAGGAATTGTCGGCAACGAGCAATTCGTCAAGTAATCGAAAGTCAACAAAACGCGGCGTAGCCGCGTTTTGTCCATTATTTTCCGGAGAATTCCTTCCATGAACAGATCTGGTGTTCTTATCAGCACAATCCTGCGTGCATCCCTCGCATTTACCGTGGTTGTCGGCGCGGCGGCAGTGTCATCCGCTTATGCGCAGGAGGCAGTCCGGCCCGAGATTGGCAAGCCACTGCAGGCCGCGTCGGCCCTGCTCAAGTCAAACAAGTTCAAAGATGCGCTCGCAAAAATTCGCGAGGTCGATAGCGTGCCAAACAAGACTGCGAACGAGACCTATCTCATCGAGAGTATGCGCGGTAGCGCCGCCTCCGGTGCGGGCGATAACGAAACCATCATCAAATCATTCGAGTCCGTGATCGCTTCGGGCAAGGCACCGGTTGCCACCCAACTAAAGCTCATCGAAGCGCTTGCTGGCGCGCACTACCGCGCGAGGGATTACGCGGCGACAAACAAGTGGGCGACGCGCTATTTGCGTGAAGGCGGCGGCAATTCACAAATCCGCACCCTGCTGATCCAATCGTATTTCCAGTCAGGTGATTTCGCCAATTCTGCCAAAGAGTCACTTATCGATATTCAGGCCGACGAGAAAGCCGGTCGCACACCATCGGAAGAAAAGCTGCAATTGCTTGCCAATAGTTATTTGCGACAGAAGAACAGTAACGGCTATATCGCGACAATCGAAAAGCTGCTGAACTATTACCCGAAAAAGAGTCTCTGGGCTGATGTGATTTCGCGACTGCAAAGGAAGTCAGGATTCTCTGATCGACTTGCACTAGACGTTTATCGCCTGCAGCTTGCAACCGGTAATCTGACCGCAACAAACGATTACATGGAAATGTCGCAGCTCGCGTTACAAGCGGGATTTCCAGGCGAAGCAAAAAAAGTAGTCGATGAAGGTTATGCCAACGGCGCACTCGGCAAGGGTACAGACGTTGATCGCCAGAAACGTTTGCGCGATCTTGTCGAGAAACGCGTGGCGGAAAACCAGAAGGTCATTACCGGTAGCGCGGACGAAGCTGCCGGCAATGCAGCCAAGGACGGCAATGCGCTAGTTAACCTCGGCTACAACCTGTTTACATCCGGCCAGGTAGCCAAGGGCATCAGCCTGATGGAAGCCGGTATCAAAAAGGGTGAATTGAAGCGCCCTGATGATGCCAAGCTGCGCCTCGGCACTGCGCTGATCCAATCGGGACAAAAAGCGAAAGGCGCGCAAGTATTGAAAAGCGTTCAGGGCACGGACGGTGCGCACGACCTGGCCAATCTTTGGGTGATTTTCGCGCGGTAAAGAAACTTCGCGGCGGTTGGTGGCCAGCAAGGTTGCGCTAACCTTCCACCACCACTGCGGAATGGCGGGACGCTAATGCAGTTCTATGACGTCTGCAACGGTGACGCCGATGGCTTGATCGCACGCCATCAATTCCGCCTTTCGTTTCCCGTTTTACCCAGCCGACTGACGCTGATTACCGGGGCAAAGCGCGAAATAGCGTTGTTGTCACGCGTCAATGTGCACGATGTCGCAAACAATGGTGCTGCGAATGATCGCCCGAACGGCACCGCTATCAACGTATTCGATATTTCGTATGATCAAAATGCAGAATCAGCGCAGCGTCTGCTCGAAGCCGGCGCCGCTATACGGTACTTTGATCACCATCGCGCCAGCCAGTTGCAGCCTCATCCGCAGCTTGAGGTACACATCAACACATCCGCGCATACCTGCACCAGTCTGATCGTGGATCGGTATCTTAATGCTGCGCATCGCCCGTGGGCGATCGCCGCCGCCTTTGGCGACAATCTCACCAAGGTTGCAGAACAGCTCGCAGTGGATGCCAAAATGTCGGCGGCGCAAACCCGGTTGCTACGACAACTCGGCGAGTGCATTAACTACAACGCCTACGGTGAAACGTGTCGCGACCTGCATTTTCCTCCCGAGGAGATCGCGCGCCGCATGCTGCCATACCAAAGTCCGTTCGAGTTTGCGCAGTGCGAAGATATTTTGCCTCGGCTGCAAACTGGCTTCGATGCTGACCTGCACCTCGCGCAGTCGATTTTGCCTCTGCACGCGAGTAAGACTGTCACCGCTTACGTGTTGCCGGATGAGCCGTGGGCGCGCAGGATTAGCGGAACATTTGCAAACATGCTGGTACGCACCAACCCGCAACGCGCACATGCCGTTCTGAGCTTCTCCGCAGATAGCACCTACACCGTCAGCATTCGTGCGCCACTGGACAACCCGCAACATGCATACGCCGTTGCGATCCAGTTCATTAATGGTGGTGGCCGCGCGGCCGCAGCGGGAATTAACAATCTCGCACCGCATGAAATCACCCGGCTGGTTTCGCTTCTCGAAGCCACCTATGGCGTGGTTTACGGATGATTTTGCGAAACAGCAAAAATGAGAATCGAATGTTGCCAATCGTTGGTTAAAATGAAATCAGCCTCCATTTCCGCAAGAACAAAATGACCAACCCCTTCGACAGCACCTACCTGGATTTAATGCGCCATGTCCTGGAACACGGCGTCGAAAAGACCGATCGCACCGGTACTGGCACCCGTTCCGTGTTCGGCTATCAGATGCGCTTTAATCTGGGCGCGGGATTCCCGATACTCACCACCAAGAAAGTCCATTTGCGCTCGATCATTCACGAACTGCTTTGGTTTCTGAAGGGCGACACCAACACCCGTTATCTGAAAGCGAACGACGTCACGATCTGGGACGAATGGGCTGATGCCAACGGCGAATTAGGTCCCGTGTATGGCTACCAGTGGCGTTCATGGCCAGCACCGGATGGCCAACATATTGACCAGATCAGCGACGTGCTCAAACAAATAGGCAGCAATCCTGATTCGCGCCGACTTATTGTCTCGGCGTGGAACGTCGCCGATATTTCAAAGATGGCACTCGCACCATGTCATGCTTTTTTTCAGTTCTATGTCGCTAACGAAAAACTTTCCTGCCAGTTGTATCAACGCAGCGCGGATGTTTTTCTCGGCGTGCCGTTCAACATTGCCTCATACGCGCTGCTCACAATGATGGTTGCGCAGGTGTGCGGCCTGAAACCCGGCGATTTCGTGCATACGCTGGGCGACGCGCACCTGTATCTCAATCACCTGGACCAGACACGTGAGCAGTTGGCGCGCGAGCCGCGCGGCATCGCCTCGATGCGACTCAATCCCGCAATCAACGATTTATTCGCATTCAAGTTCGAGGACTTCACGCTGGAAAATTACGATTCGCACCCTGCAATCAAAGCGCCGATTGCGGTTTAACTCAGACGAACTCAATGCTTCTTTCCCTCATCGTCGCGATGGCAAAGAACCGCGTCATCGGCAGCAACAACCAAATGCCCTGGCATCTGCCCGCCGACTTCGCCTATTTCAAGAAGGTCACGCTGGGACATCCGGTCATCATGGGCAGGAAGACATTTGAATCCATTGGTCGTCC
>JBKJMK010000420.1:0-13902 GCA_046596005.1 Usitatibacteraceae bacterium
GTGACCTGGCTGAACGCCTGATGGATGTGCACGGCCAGCATGAGCATCAAACGTTATTGAAGCGCGATGCACAGTTAAGTTTGCTTGATGGCTTTGCCGATAACGAAGCGTTGCTAATCGACGTAAAGGCCAAACATGGCGCGTGGTCGCAGCTTCGTTCGACACGCATCGCACGCGAAGCCAATGAAATCGCGATCAACCGTGAATTTGAAGAACTGAGCTATCAGATTGGCGAACTCGACGCGCTCAAATTTTCGGTTGCGCGCTGGGAAGAAATATTAAACGAGCAGCGCAGGCTCGCCAATGCAGCCGGTCTTATTGAATCTGCGCAATCGGCGATTGATAGTCTCGATGACAATGAAGACGCGGCTTTGTCGAAGATTGATGATGTTGCCTCGCGACTTTCGCGGGATGCAGAAACCGATCCTGCGCTCAAGGATTCAGTGGCGCTGGTGGATTCAGCGAGTGTGGAACTGCGCGAAGCTGTTTCCAATTTGCGCCATTACCTGCGCACACTCGATGTTGATCCATCGAGACTCGCCGAGATTGATCGCGAAATGGCGGATGTACAGGAAATCGCCCGCAAATTCCGCATTGAGCCCAAACGCATTCCTGACCTGCTGCAGCAAAAACGTGATCGCATGAGCGCGTTAGGAGGTGGACAATCGCTGGACGAATTGATCGCCGCAGAACAGGCTGCCGAAGCAACCTACGTTGAGGTGGCACGGAAGCTCACGAAATCGCGCCAGCTTGCCGCGAAAAAATTCGCATCAAATGTAACGAAGTCCTTGCAAGAGCTCGCGATGCCGGGTGGTAAGTTTGCGGTGGAGTTCACGCCGCGTGAAGCGTCAGCCGCCGGCCTGGAGAGCTGTGAGTTCCAGGTTACTGCGCATGAAGGTCAAACGCTTGGCCCGCTGGCAAAAATTGCTTCAGGGGGAGAGTTGTCGCGCGTGAGCCTGGCGATCCAGATGTTGGCATCGGCCAAAGCCAGCGTCGCAACGATGATATTTGACGAAGTCGATGCAGGCATCGGCGGGCGCGTTGCAGAAGTGGTGGGTTTGCTGTTGCGGTCGCTTGGCTCACAGCATCAAGTGTTGGCCGTAACGCATTTGCCACAAGTAGCGGCGTGTGCCCAACAGCAGTTCCAGGTGGCCAAAACAGCCATTGATGGTGTTGCCACAACCTCGATTACGCTACTGTCAAATGAGACCCGCGTAGAAGAAATCGCGCGCATGCTTGGTGGTATCCGAATTACCGAAGCAACGAGGAAGCACGCAGCGGAAATGTTGCGAAATGCAGCGATTACCCAGGGCAACTTCTAAAAACACCATGGTGAGCATTGCGGTCTGAAAATTCGTGATGCACCGCGCCAGCGGCGGTGCATTTTTGCTGGGACAAGTACCCGTGTGAACTGATCCGCTTGATGATTGTCGCGTAACCGCTTTGCACAATTCTGCCGTTACCAATGCACCCCTTGTGTAATCTGCGCAAACGCCATCGCCTCCGGGGTCATCTCGACTTCCTTCGCGACTTCACCTTTCTTACCCTGTGATGCCGTGGAATCCGGGAACATGCGGAATGCCGCGTTGAGGATAATTTTGGTGAGCTTTGGCGATACCGCATGCAGCACGGCACCAGCGATACCCAGCCGTGTCGCGATCCGCACTGGCTTGTAGACGATCGCTTCAACGACCAGATCAGCTGCTTGTTCCGGCGAGAGCGTCGGCACGCTGTTGTACATCTTGGTAGGCGCGATCATCGGCGTGCGCACCAGCGGCATGTTGATAGTGGTGAAATTGATGTGGTTATCGACAAACTCAGAAGCGGCACAGCCGGTAAATGCGTCGAGTGCAGATTTGGAAGCCACATAGGCCGAGAAGCGCGGCGATTGCGTCAACACGCCGATTGAAGAGATATTGATAACGTGTCCGAAGTCCTGCTTCATCATGATCGGCAAAAAGCCCATGATCAGGCGCAGCGAGCCGAAGTAATTGAGCTGCATCGTGCGCTCAAAATCATGGAAACGGTCGAAGCTGTTGGCGATGCCACGGCGGATCGAGCGGCCTGCGTTGTTGACCAGGTAATGGCATGCGCCGTAATCTTTGAGCACGCTGGCGACCAATTTATCGCAACTGGCCAGATCAGCCAGGTCGCATGCATAAAACTTGGCGTGACCACCGGCTTCCTTGATCTTGGCGAGCGTTACCTGCGCTTTTTCTGGATCACGCGCGACGATGACGACCTTGGCGCCGGCTTCGGAAAGCTTGATTGCGGTGGCTTCACCGATGCCCGATGTTCCTCCGGTGACGACTACAACTTTGCCCTTGATCTTGCCTTCAAGCGTGCGGTCGATGAACAGATCCGGGTCGAGATGCCGCTCCCAGTAATCCCATAAGCGCCAGGCGTAGGTTTCGAGTCTTGGCACCGCTATCCCCGAACCTTTCAGTGCTTTGACGGTATCGCGATTGTCAAATTTCGTCGGGTAGCTAATAAAATTAAATACATCCTTCGGAATACCTAAATCACTGAGAATCTGATTGCGCGCGCGGCGCACCGGTGCGACTGACATTAGTCCATCCAGAACGTAGCTGGGGATAAAGCTCAGCATTTTTGCGTTGACGCGCATCGTCATTTGTGGCGCATGGGCGGCCTTGGCGAACGTATTCAATATTTCGCCGATGCGCATCGGCTCAGGATCGGTCAAATGGAAGCATTCACCGTCGAGCCCCTTTTTGTGGGCAATAAAGTCCATCGCATCAACGACGTAATCTACCGGGATGACGTTGAGTTTGCCGCCTTCGATGCCGATGGTCGGCATCCATTGCGGCAGCGTGTTGCGCATTTTCTGGATCAGCTTGAAGAAATAATAAGGACCGTCAATCTTGTCGATTTCGCCAGTCTGCGAATGTCCCACCACCATGCCGGGCCGGTAGATCCGCCACGGCACTTTGCACTCGTTGCGTACAATGCCCTCGGCGTCGTGTTTGGTTCGAAAGTACGGATGGTCGAGCTCTTCGGCTTCTTCGAACATGTCTTCGCGGAAGGTGCCGTCGTACAAACCTGCTGCCGCAATCGAACTGGTGTGTTGAAAACAACCTGCCTTGATTGCTTCGGCGAATTCCACCGCATTTCGGGTGCCATCGATATTGGCCGTTTGCTGGCTGGCGGCGTCGGCGGAAAGATCATAAATGGCGGCGAGATGGAAAAGATGCTTCACCTTGCCTTTGAGCCTGGTAACATCGGTCGCCGCGACGCCCAGCTTTATTTTGCCGAGATCGCCAACAATCGGCACCACGCGTTTTTGTGATGCGGGCAGGCCCCACCAACTGTATAAAGCTTCGAGTTTTTTGATGGAGTTTTTTCGCACCAGCACGTAGATAGTGCCTTCACGTTTGAGCAGGTTTTTGATCAGGAATTTGCCGATAAAGCCCGTCGCGCCAGTGACGAAGTAAGTCATGGTGGTGTGCCCTCCAAAGGATTGTGTCGCAGTTGTTTTTATGGCGGACCCCACTACAGGTGTTTGGCCCTCGGTGAAATCATACACTGCGAGCATCGGGCAGGTTGCATGTTGCACCGCCACATTTTATTTGACGATGTCTTTAGTGTGATTGCTCTAATCAGCGTGCATAAACTCTGTTCAACACCAAATCAATCACTCACAGGAGTCTCAGCATGGCCACTAAATCGATCATTAAAAAAACCGTTGCTCACGCTAAAGCGCGTGCCCAAACAAAACCACGCACCGTTCGCGGTGTTTCGAAGACTACAAAGAGCGCGGTAGAGGTAAACGCGGTCAAGAAAGCAGTACTTGCCGGTTTGGGTGCCGCTGAACGCATGCAGAAACGCGTGCAGGACCGAACCACCAGAATTTATGGTGGCGTGGTGGATGTAATCGAACGCGAAAGCGGGCGTTTTGCCAGCATCAGCAACGATACCGCGAAGGCGTTTGCCAAAAAGGCCAATCTGTTTGTTCGCGAGGGCAAGAAGATCCAGTCGAACGCGCAAGCCACTGCTGAGGCGAAAGCGCTGGAAGTTGTCAAGGAAATCAAAACGCTTGCGGCCAAATCGGAAAAAGCATTCAAGAAGAACGTCAACGGCACCGTGAATACGACGGTAGCCAACGCCAAAGACGGCATCATGAAGCTGGAACATGTTTTTGAAGCGCGGGTTGCCAAAACATTGAACACCTTTGGCATTCCATCCAGCAAAAACGTGCGTGAACTGCAAACTCGCATGGCGGATTTGCAAAAAGCGCTGGTACAACTCAACAGGCGCGGCATTCGCGCGTAAGGTTGTATCGGGCAGTCTCGGCGCTGCTTGAGGATAGAATGGACATCGGTGGCGGCGGATGGGGGATATCAGGTGATGTTCCCCATTTTTGCGTTGAACAGCAGAATAATATTTCGGAGTAAGCTTGAATAAAACCGGCCAACAGCGGCAGCAACATTCAGGAAAGTCCGTGGTTCCCGCCAATAAAAAAATCGGCCTTGCGCTGGCCGGTGGCGGACCTCTGGGGGCAATGTACGAAATCGGGGTGTTGATGGCGTTGGATGAGGCACTTGTTGGACTGGATCTCAACAATATCGATGTGTACGTCGGCGTATCGGCCGGCAGCTTCATCACCGCCGGTCTCGCAAACCAACTCACGCCGGCCGAAATTTATCGCCTTTTCATCGAGAACAAAGCCACCGACAAAAAAACCGGTGCACTCAAACCGGAAGTATTCCTGCGCCCCGCCACCCGCGAATATTGGCGCAGCGCGAAACTGGTCCCCAGGCTGGCTGCGAAGGCGGTTTGGGATTACGTCTCGCGGCCCTTGTCGGGTAGCCTGATGGGAAGTTTTGGCATTCTCGGCAAAGCGTTGCCTACCGGTATTTTTGATAATCACGCCATCCGCGAATTTTTGCGCAAAGTATTTAACGAACCGGGGCGCACTGACGATTTTCGCAAACTGAAGCATCAGCTGTTTTCCGTTGCCACCGATCTCGATACGGGCGAGTCGGTGCGCTTTGGCGGGCCCGGATTTGATCATGTGCCGATTTCCAAAGCGGTACAGGCGAGTGCCGCGCTACCCGGCTTGTTTCCGCCGGTACGCATCGGCGGCCGCTATTACGTCGACGGTGCATTGAAAAAAACATTGAATGCGTCGGTTGCGCTCGAGGCAGGTGCGCAATTGGTGCTGTGCGTGAACCCTCTGGTGCCTTTTGATGCGAATCTCGCCAAGAGCCGCGCAGGGGCGAATCAGCAGTCCCACATGAAAAAACTTGTCGAAGGTGGATTACCAGCGGTACTCGCGCAAACCTATCGCGCTGTCATCCATTCCAGAATGCATGTGAGCCTCGCTAACTATGTGACGCAGTACAAGGACGCCGATATAGTGTTGTTCGAACCCCGCAGCGACGATACCGAAATGTTTTTCACCAACATATTCAGCTACGCCACGCGCAGACAAGTGTGCGAGCACGCCTATCAGCGCACCCGAGAGGATTTGCTGAAGCGTCACTTTGAACTCGAGCCAATCCTGGAGAAATACGGTATCACCATGAACCTCGACGTGCTGAGGGATGTGAAACGCACCCTGGATCATGGCTTGTTCAAACGCAGCCGCAAATTGCCGCGCGAAGAGCGCTTGCTCGCCGCAACGCTTGATTTATCCGACGCGATAGGGGATCTTGAACGCTGGGCTGTACGAACCCGAGCCGTCTAGCAGCCCATCTCGACGAATCACAAACTCCAGCATTGGTAAGGGTTCCAGACTTAAAAATCTCTGGAACCCTTACCAATGCTGGAGTTTTTCCATTTTACGAGTCGATTTCAGCAGACAGTTTGCGGAGAAATCAGGGTGCTGGTCGCGAGTTCAATTCGGCGTAAATTGATCTAGATCAAACCGTGCTTTCCATCTGCCCCCAGAATCAGTTCAGGTTGCTAAAGAACAATAAGTGCCCGGGATGAGCCGGGTGCGCTGCCCGGAGAATAACGATGGAAAACCTGACTGAGGTCGTTCCTGCCGCAAGCCGTTCGCGCGAAACGCGAGTGTTCATCTTTTTAACGGTGGTAATGGCACCGATGATGGCCGTCGCCATCGTTGGCTCCTATGGTCTGCTGATTTGGCTGTATCAAATGATTTCGGGGCCGCCGAAAGGCTGACGCGCCATGAAACGTCCTTCTACCATCGACCTGTCGCGGCGTGCGTTTTTGCTGCGCAGTGAAACACAAGGGCCTTCCGAACCAGGTGTATTGGTGACCGAGCATTGCTTAACTGCGCACGGCGTCTACTGCGAAAGCTGCCGCGATGCCTGTGAATTTGAGGCACTGCGCTTCGTGCCTCAATTGGGGGCCGTACCGAAACCAACCATTGATCCGGAACTCTGTACCCAATGCGGCGAGTGTGTCCAGGCCTGCCCGCAGGATGGGATTCGCCTACGCCCCAACGAGCTGACACATGGCTGAGCTTCACATCGCCAGTTGTATTGCACGTGTGCGCCTGGGGGCGATGGAGGAAGTGATCGCACCGATCGAGGCCGTCACTGGCTGTCCGGTCAGCGCGCGCGATCCGATTGGAAAACTCGTGATCGTCATCGAAGGCACCAGTACCGGCGCGCTGCTCGACCAGATGGACGCCATTCGAACCATACCCGGCGTATTGAATATTGAAATGGTTTACCAGCACGCCGAAGAAGAATCCGCCATGAAGGAGTTGTTGCCATGAGTACCCAGAAATTAACCCGCCGCGAATTCATTCGCAATACCGCCGCCTCGGTGGCAGCGTCAGCCGCGGGCATCCAGTTGCCCGTTAACGCGGCCAACATCGCGACCGAAGCATCCGCGACCGAACTCAAATGGAGCAAGGCTGCGTGCCGGTTCTGCGGGACTGGCTGCGGCGTCACGGTTGCGGTGAAAAACAATCGCGTGGTGGCGACCCACGGCGACCCGGCGTCCGAGGTTAATCGCGGCCTCAACTGCGTGAAAGGCTATTTTCTTTCCAAGATCATGTATGGCAGCGATCGACTCACTCAACCGCTATTGCGCATGACCAACGGCAAGTACGACAAGTCCGGCACGTTTACGCCGATCAGCTGGGACAAGGCCTTTGACATCATGGCCGAGAAATGGAAGGCGGCGCTAAAGAAAAAAGGCCCAAGCTCTGTTGGCATGTTCGGCTCCGGCCAGTGGACGATATGGGAAGGCTACGCCGCCAACAAGCTCTTCAAGGCGGGGTTCCGCTCCAACAACATCGATCCTAACGCGCGCCATTGCATGGCTTCGGCGGTTGGCGGTTTCATGCGTACCTTCGGCATGGACGAGCCAATGGGTTGCTACGATGACATCGAAGTCGCCGATGCTTTCGTGCTGTGGGGCTCAAACATGGCGGAGATGCATCCGATCCTGTGGACGCGCGTTACCGACCGCAAACTGTCGAATCCATCGGTAAAGGTGGCGGTGCTTTCCGTGTTTGAACACCGCAGTTTTGATCTCGCCGACATCCCCGTGATCTTCAAGCCGCAGACCGATCTGGCGATGCTGAATTACATTGCCAACTACATCATCCAGAACGGCAAAGTGAACAAGGATTTCGTCGCCAAACACTGCACCTTCAAGCGCGGCACCGAAGACATCGGCTACGGACTGCGTCCCGAGCACCCGCTGGAAAAAAAGGCAAAAAACGTCGCCAAGGCCAACGACATGACGCCGATGACTTTCGAGGAGTTCCGCGATTACGTGAAGACCTATACGGCCGAATATGTGTCGAAACTTTCGGGTGTGCCGGTAGACAAACTAAAGGCGCTGGCCGAACTGTACGCCGACCCGAAGATCAAAGTGGTGTCGTTCTGGACGATGGGTTTCAACCAGCACACCCGCGGTGTATGGGCAAACAATCTCGTCTACAACATTCACCTGCTCACCGGAAAAATTTCCACGCCGGGTAATTCACCGTTCTCGCTCACCGGCCAGCCTTCCGCCTGTGGCACCGCGCGCGAAGTGGGGACCTTCTCACATCGACTGCCGGCCGACATGGTGGTGACCAATCCCCAACATCGCGCCAGAGCGGAGGAAATCTGGAAGCTGCCGCCTGGCACCATTATCGACAAGCCCGGTTTTCATGCGGTGCTGCAAAACCGCATGCTCAAAGACGGCAAGCTCAATTGCTACTGGGTGCAAGTCAATAACAACATGCAGGCGGCGGCCAACATGATGAATGAGGGCCTGCCAGGTTATCGAAATCCGGAGAATTTTATTGTTGTATCGGATGCCTATCCGACCGTCACCACGCAAGCGGCTGACCTGATCCTGCCGACTGCAATGTGGGTGGAGAAAGAAGGCGCTTACGGCAACGCCGAGCGGCGCACGCAGTTCTGGCATCAAATGGTGACAGCACCCGGTGAGTCGAAATCTGACCTGTGGCAATTGATGGAGTTTTCCAAGCGTTTCAAGGTGGAAGAAGTTTGGCCGGAAGAACTGTTGGCCAAAAAGCCCGAGTATCGCGGCAAAACGTTGTTTCAGATTTTGTACGCCAACGGTGCGGTCAATAAATTTCCGGTCACGCAAATAGAAGCGGGCTTCGATAACGACGAGTCCAAGGCGTATGGGTTTTATGTGCAGAAAGGCCTGTTTGAGGAATACGCGGAATTCGGTCGCGGCCATGGCCACGATCTTGCGCCGTTCGACGAGTACCACCGGGTGCCCGGCCTTCGCTGGCCAGTAGTAAATGGCAAAGAAACAAAATGGCGCTATCGCGAAGGAACGGATCCGTATGTGAAGGCGGGTAGCGGCTTCGATTTTTACGGAAACGCGGATCATCGTGCCAATATCATCGCGCTGCCCTACGAACCCGCGCCAGAGGAACCGGATGGCGAATATCCATTCTGGCTGTCGACCGGGCGCGTACTCGAACACTGGCATTCAGGTTCGATGACGGGGCGGGTGCCAGAACTTTACAAAGCATTTCCGAATGCGGTCGTGTTCATGCACCCGGAAGATGCAAAGAAACTCAACGTGCGGCGCGGCTCGGAAGTCCGCGTGATTTCGCGGCGCGGCGAAATGCGCTCACGCGTCGAAACACGCGGTCGTAACAAGCCGCCACAAGGGCTGATATTTGTGCCTTGGTTCGATGCCTCGCAGTTGATCAACAAGGTCACGCTCGATGCGACTGATCCGATTTCAAAGCAAACGGACTTCAAAAAGTGCGCTGTGAAAATTGTCGCGGTGTGAGGAGAATGAACATGAAAATAATAATTGCCTTGTTGTTCTCCTGCCTGCTGATGCCTGCGGTCGCGCAGGTCGGCGATGGCCATCCGCCGGGACTTCGCGGTACGACGCCGCTCGATAAAGAGCCGGTGTCGCCATTGATGCCAAAAATGATTAACGATGATATTCGCAAGGGACGCGCCTTTGCCATGCAGCCGCCGGTAATCCCGCACCAGATCGAGAATTACCAGGTTGATCGCAACTTCAACAAATGCATGACGTGCCACGGCCGTGATCGCGTCGCCGATAGTCAGGCCCCGATGGTCAGCGTGACCCACTTCATGGATCGCGACAATAATTTTCGCGCCGAGATTTCACCGCGCCGCTATTTTTGTACGCAATGCCATGTACCGCAGATGGAGGTAAAAGTACCAGTGGGCAATGCCTTTCTGGATGCTGAAAAAGCGGCGGCTGTGAAGAAGGGCGCCAAAAAATGAGTGCCTCTTCCGCGTTCGCGCGCCTGAAGGCATTTGTCTGCAAGTACTGGATTACCCTGTCGACGCCGAGCAAATTCTATTCTCTCGGGTTCCTGACTGTGGGTGGTTTTATCGCGGGCATCATGTTCTGGGGAGGCTTCAATACAGCGCTGGAGGTGACCAACACCGAGACCTTCTGCACCAGTTGCCACGAGATGCGCGACAACGTTTTCGTTGAACTACAACCGACGATCCACTACACCAATCGCTCAGGTGTGCGCGCGACTTGTCCGGATTGCCATGTGCCGCATAACTGGACCGACAAGATTGCCCGCAAAATGCAGGCGTCCAAGGAGGTATGGGGAACGATCTTCGGCACCATCAATACGCGCGAAAAATTTGTCGACAAGCGTCTTGAACTTGCACAGCACGAATGGACGCGCCTCAAGAGCAACAATTCGCTCGAATGCCGCAACTGCCACAATCTGAACTCAATGGATTTCACGCGCCAAAGCAAGCGCGCCATGCTGATGCATTCGACCGAGCTCGCCAACGGCACCAAGACATGCATCGATTGTCACAAAGGCATTGCTCATCGTCTGCCGGACGTGAAAGCTGCGCAGGCGAATTAGCAACGGTCTGATACGCCGCCTGAAATTACGTAGAGCGCCATTTGGCGGGTATTTCAGGACATAAATGCTCTGTAAGCCGCGCCAGCGCTAACGGTATCCGCCGTAGTCAGCAATCAAAAACGATATACCAATCCCGCCGAATAGAAATTGGCGCTGATCTCGTTGCCTGATAAATCCGCGCCCACTTTTTGTACGCGCGACGCTTCTGCTCGCAGCGCGACTTGCCTGGACAGATCGAACGTCGCGCCAATTGCATAGACAGCGGCGGTCTTGCGCTTATTCTGGTCATGTACGTCAGCGAACAGTACGACGGAACCGGTACCACTATTTGATGACCTGGTCTCACTGTTGAACGCGCCGACCCGCGCAAATACCGATGCCGTGTCGGTGATCGGATACATGACAACGCCACTCACATCGAAGCCCGTTGCTTTGATGCGGGTGTCAAACGTGCCGCCGGGCGTTACTGTGGTGAACGTGCCAAAGCGACCGAGGTCAGTATAGCCACCCTCCAAGGCGAAGTAACTGTTGAGTTTGTAGCCGCCGAAGACGCGATATGCAGTGTCGGTTTTGTCAACCGTGGTGCTTGCGCTGATGAAGCCCAGGTCCAGAAACTGGCTGGACAGACTGTCACCGTTGAGTTTCGCGTTGGATTGGCCGGCGGTGGCACCGACGTACCATTGCGCCTGCGCATTTGAACAGCTCAGTGCGATGCCTGTTGCCAGAATGGAAAGGGCTAAGTGCTTTTTCATGACGTGCTCCTGGGGTTGAAGTGATGGTTGCAAAAGTGGCGAAATCGAATTGATGAAATTAAGGTGCAGTTTTTTATTGCGATTTTTAGTCGTTAGAACGGCATGAATTCAAATTTGAAGGCGCGCTCAACCAGCCAGCCGCTGGCGATAAAAACAATGGCGCACGAACCAAGGCCGATTGCGAGTGGACGGTAGGCACGTGTTGATCGCGCGACATAGGCGAGTGGAACAACCGCGAGGACCAGCAGCAACTGGCCGATCTCAACGCCCAGATTGAAACCGAACAGCGAAATCGCCAGTGACGATGTCGGCAAACCGAGATCGAGCAGGACGCTGGCGAATCCGAGTCCGTGCAGGAGACCGAACGCAAACGCGACCTGCCAACGTCGGCGCGGCAGAAAGGGAATCAGGTTGTCCAGGGCGGTGGCGACGACGGACGCGGCAATGAGCGATTCCACCAGGCGCGATGGCACATCAACAATACCGAGCACAGCCAGCGACAAGGTGATTGAGTGGGCGATGGTGAACGCCGTCACGATGCCCGCCACATTCAATAGCGTTGGCCGCAGTGCCGCTGCCGGCCGCCAACGGGCACCTTCACGAACCATTACTGCTGGCAACAGCAGCGCAATCAGAAAGAGAATATGGTCGAAGCCAGAAGCAATGTGTTTCACGCCGTCTTGTATGAATGCGAGCAGCGTTGCGATGGGGGAGGTCGGTGGTGTGACTGCCTTGGCTGCCACGGATGCGCTTGCAGCAGGTGGTGTGGCGGGCGATATGGCGAACTGCTGGCGGCGCGTCGTCGTCGCAAAAATTGCGGTGGTGGTCTGACCTGCCGATTCCAGCTTCAACAGGCCGCGATGCTGGGCATCCAGATCGAACAACAGTCGATAGTCAACCGTGAGTGGTGCTGCGTCATCGGTACAGTTACCCGCGAATCGCAACACCGCGTAGGCACCGTCGGTATGTTCATCGATCAGCAGATCGGCAACATTCACGGTGCAGGGTGTGGAACGTGCCAATGAAAGGTGGCTTAATGCATAGCGTGATATCGCATCGCGCTGCGACTTCACCTCTCCCCAGGTAATTGTCCCGTCGCCGTTAATATCCAGCCCAACCGCCAGGTCCAGATCGCGCAGCGCGATATCCCACTGGCCGGACACATTGCCCTGATCGGTTTTAACGCTAAGGTAGCTGTCGCTGGGCTTGTGGGCAAACGATGGCATGGACACGCATGCAGTGGCCATCGCCAACGCGGCGAGAATGAATGCGGCGAGACGGCGTATCATCACGCAGCCCCGGATTTTTTGTTTTGAACAGCATTATTGCCGAGCGCGGCGATCAACTTGCGAAGCGTCACGTCCTCAAGGCGTGACGACCGCACCCAGAGCACCGCCGCTGCTGCGGCTGTGGGACTACCGTTGGCGGCGGCGGATTCGATCAATATTCGCACGTCGGCGGGTTCTTTTTGAACCAGCCAGTTCTCCTGGGCGAGCTTCAGTGCTGCGGCGGGACGATTGCGAAGCTGCAATTCAAACCGCGCTTCTTCGCGCAGATGGACGCGGTTGCCGCGGGCATGGGCAGCGTCAAATCGCGCCTGCAGGATATCGATGAGGGCGTTAGCATCCGGGGCGTTGGTTTGCCTGGCAGCGATGGCCCTGCGCAGTAGCAGATTATCCGCACGCATGTCGGCCGTGATCAGTTTCAGTACTGCATCGGGACGCGCCTGGTCGAGCAGGAAATCGGCGTAGGCCGCGATCGTGTACGCGTCATCACGATCAATGGCTAACGAGGCGCGGAACAGACGTTCGGCATCACGGTTTTTGCCAAGGCGCTGGGCGATTTCAGCTTGTAGCGTGAGCGCCCATGAACGTAGTGATGGCGGGATGCCAGCCGACTGCTCAAGGAGAATATCCAGTTGCTCGTAGGCGAATGCGGCGCGCCCATTTGCCGCGTCTACCGTCGAGCGGCAGGTGATCGAAATAAACAGGATTGAATTGGCGGCAAGTTGTTCACAGCTGCGGGCCGCACCGCTCAGATCACCCGTGACCTGCTGAATAGTCGATAGCGTCAGCCAGGCCTGACTATTGCTGGGGTCGCGTTTGACCGCTTGTTCGAGATCGGCTCGCGCCGCGGTAAATTCATGCACGCTTTGGCGAATAGTCGCGCGCAGTATCAGTACAGGGATTGGCGGCGAGGCTTCACCCCACCATGGGCCCAATACCGCTTCTGCCTGACCCAGCTGGCGCGGGTCCGAATCTTTGCGGGCGTTGGCAATATGCAGCTGCGCAGCCTGAACAGCCACATTGATGTTTTTGCCGTCTCGGGCCAATGCTTCTCGCAAGGCACGCTCGGTACGGGCTCTGCTGTTTCCAGCGCGGGAGGGTAGTTGTTCGAGCGCATCGCTGTCACTGGCCGGGACGCGCGGTGCGGCGATCACAGAAGTGGCGAATCCTGCCACCAGCAGGAGTGCGATGACAATGGTTTTCAAGAATGCCATTGGACGAATGGGGAACATAGAAAAAATAGTTGTGTTCATGCAGTGGGCCGCGCCGGCCTGCCGGATGACGACAGGCAGGACCAGCGCGGTTTATGCAACAGTGGTTCGATTACGTCGGCTACTTGTTGTCTGCAGCGTCAGTAACGGGAACGCTGGCCGGATTTGGATCTTCTCCGTTCATCCCGTTTGGCGAACCCGGCAGCGGGGTACGCAAATACGGGAAGGCATTGTCGAACTGACTGTCTTCCACCAGCGCGCCATCCGTGTACGGCAGGTTTGCACTTGCCGGCTTAGTCGCACCGGGCGGCAACAGATAGCCCATCGCGACCCGCAGCGTGATGTCGACGACATCATCA
>JBKJMK010000374.1:0-5754 GCA_046596005.1 Usitatibacteraceae bacterium
CTTCGGTTGGAGATCTGGCTGATATGCCGGCCGGCTGGATGGCGAGTCGCGATTCCATAGATTCCGCCTGGCAGCGTGAGACGTATGAATCAGGCGAGGATGAGGTCTAACCATTCATTCAAGCGAACCGTCTTTCGCTGAGGGCCGTGCCTGTCGCGGCCAGGTTATGATCCGCGTCAGGCACGGCGTCAGGCAGTCTGGCGCGGCCGCTCAACTCAATAGTTAGACGACACGTGACAGAATCTAGGCGCAATCTAAATCCGGTGGTCGCAGTGCTGGTTGGCATACTGTTGGTGAACGGGCCGGTGCTTGTTCTGCTCGTCGGGCCTTCGTTCTTGGCGGTTCGCTCCGGCCAGGAACGATTCTGGCCTGCCACTCTTGCGCTTTCTCTTGTTGCGGCTTGGTCTTGGTGGTCATTTTCGGTGCCGCGTTGGCGACTCTGGGCCTACGAGCGTGTGCAGAGCACGGGTGCACTCCAGTGGTGGGCTCTGGCCACGGGACTTGTCTGGCCCCGAGGTAGTGTGTTCGAGCGAACGGAATTCAAGTCCGCGTCACATCGCCAGCGGGAACTAGACCTGGAGCGCCGTTATCCATAACGTGACGTCTAACCGTTCGCTCAAGCGGTCCGTATCGAGGCTGCGGGCCGTGCCTGTCGCGGCCAGGTTATGATCCGCGTCAGGCACGGCACTCATCGGCTTCGTGCGGCCGCTCAACTCAGGCGTTAGGCCCATGAGATCTATCCTCGCAATGCTGCTGGCGCTGTCAATTAGCGGATGCGTGTCCGCTCCCGTCATCGCCCTTTCGTACCTTCAGGGAATGGCCGCAACTCTTATCCGGAGCCAGCTATCAGCGAAGACCTCCTACATGGCCCAAAACAGCGGGCAGGCCTTCTTCGTTTCCATTGGTGGTCAAGATATCGCTTCCGACACAGCGACCCGCCTCACGGGCTCAGGGATAACAGTGCTTCCGTCGAGCTCCTGGGTAGACGGAAAGGGCATGAAAATGGACATCGCTTTGCCGATTCCGCGTCCAGATGGCGACTTTAACGTTAACTATTCTTTCTACTGCGGGATACGGTGCTCCTCCGTGCACCAAGCTGTGATGCGACACGAGAGGCACGGCTGGACTTTGATAACTTCAAAAATGCTAATGATCTCTCGTTCACAACAGCGCATTAAACCAGGCGCGAGCCTAACTATTCGTTCAAGCAGTCGCCGTCAAGGCGCATCGTGAAAACCCGTCGGCGCCGCGCCGCTCAACTCAATCGTTAGGGCCACGGCAGGCCCAGGGGAATCTGATGCGAAAACTGCTCACCGTCACAGCTACGGCTCTGCTACTTGTTGGGTGCAATGTCCAGAACGTTGACGTTACGCAATCCACTGCAATCGCCACTAAGTTTTATGGCGCTCTAGAGCAGGGAGACGGCAAGACCGCCCTTGCACAGTTTTCCCCAATTTTTAAGACGCAAGCACAACAGTGGCCCCGCTTATTGGGCGGCCCGACGTCCCCCCACTTTCAGTAGCGGGGGCGTTTAGAGTCCGGGGTTAGGGTAGCCGATCTCGGCCATCCGTTTTGCATAGGCGGCGGGCGTCAGCCCGCCAAGTGCTTTCTTCGGTCTTTCCTCGTTGTATTCGCGTCGCCAGGTTTCGATGACGGTCCGCGCTTGAAGCAAGCTCGTGAACCAGTGTTCGTTGAGGCATTCGTCGCGCAGCCGGCCGTTGAATGATTCGATGTAAGCGTTCTGATTGGGCTTGCCCGGTTCGATCAATCTCAAGTCCACGCCGCGAGCGTGTGCCCACTCGACCATCGCCTTGCCGCAGAACTCCTTGCCGTTGTCGGTGCGGATCACCTTCGGCAGGCCGCGGCTCAGCGCCAGTCGATCCAGCACGCGCGTCAGCATCAGGCCCGAGATTGCGCGCTCGACCTCGATGGCGACGGACTCGTGCGTGGCGTCATCGACGATGGTCAGGCACTTGAGTACCCGGCCTTCGCCGGTGCGGTCGAACACGAAATGCATCGACCACACCTGGTTGGCCGCGGTCGGCCGTAACAGCGGCTGCCGCTCGCCGACCGCCACCTTCTTGCGCTTGCGGCGCCGTACCTGCAGCTTCGCTTCCTGGTAGAGCCTCTCCACGCGCTTGTAGTTCACGACCTGGCCTGCCTGTCTGAGCTTGAGGTGGATCATTCCGACGCCGTAACGCTTGTGCCGCTGCGCCAGCGCCTGGATGCGTTGGCGCAGCTCGCCATTGCGATCCGGCCGAGGTTCGTAGCGATAGGCACTGGCGCTCATGCGCGCCGCCATCAGCGCCCGCCGCTCGCTCAAACCCATTCCCACCATATCCCGCACCAGCGCGCGACGCGCCGGTGCGGTCACGGCTTTTTTCGAAGGACCTCCTTGATGACATCGTTCTCGAACAGCTGCTCGGCCAGCAGCTTCTTGAGCCGGGCGTTCTCAGCCTCCAACTCCTTCAGTCGCTTGGCGTCCGACACGGTCATCCCGCCGAACTTGCTGCGCCACAGGTAGTACGAGGCTTCGCTGAAACCATGCCGGCGGCACAGGTCCTTGATCGCCATGCCGGCGTCGGCCTCGCGCAAAAAGCCGATGATCTGTTCTTCCGAGAATCGCTTCTTCA
The DNA here is from genome assembly GCA_046596005.1 of Usitatibacteraceae bacterium. Taxonomy (GTDB): domain Bacteria; phylum Pseudomonadota; class Gammaproteobacteria; order Burkholderiales; family Usitatibacteraceae; genus UKL13-2. The sequence continues at coordinate 2,634 of JBKJMK010000374.1, forward strand.
CGTCCAATCTCCTGGTTAGGTAGGATTGGACTCCAAATCGCCGTACTACTCAAAACCGGGGGGACGTCGGGCCTGCAACAAAGGTACGGCCCGGTGACGTCGGCCACCCTCCAGGATTCCTTGCTGGCTTCAAATGGTGAGGATCCATGTTATTTGCTTACCTATGCTGTTCAACGCGGTGCGCTCTCATCGACCGAGACACTATTTGTCTGTGCCAAGGCCAATGTGCCGCCTTGGCTTATCGCGGGTCATCGCTTTACGCGTCTCGACACCCATCAATCCATCGTAGGCGGCATGTTGCCATCAACAGTAACTGTTCATGCACCCTAAGGTTGGCCCTAACTATGCATTCAAGCGGACGCCAGTGGTAGCCTTGGCGAAAGCCAAACTCCGCGATGGCGCCGCTTAATTCACTCGTTAGGCGGCACAAAGAGGGCACAACTATGCGTGTTATTGCTTCGGTACTCTGTGTGATCGCTCTTGTCAGCGGCAATGCTTGTTCGGGCAAGCTTGAGCGCAACTCGACAACCCGTAGCTCCCAAGCAATCATCCCGCAATGGCAACCAAGCAAAAGCGTCCCTGGCGGCTTCTATCGTGAATTGTCTGGAGACCCAGATAACCCAGGCCCCTTTAGGTACCAAATTAAGATTCCCGCGGGTGGACGAATTGCTGCCCACCGGCACTCTGTCGCCATGCGGGTCAAAGTCCTCAGCGGCGCAAAATTTATTCTTATTGGAGAGCCGTTAAGTGCAACTCGCACCCAAAACTTCGTAGAAGGGAGCGAGTTTTTCATTCCAGCAGGTACATGGCACACGGAATGGTGGGTCGACGAAACTATTGAGGAGATCGATGGAGTCGGTCCTATGGAAACCACGTTCAAGCCTTAGGTTTAACGTCGCACAATTGGTGGATGACAGCTGTGCCGCCTAACTATTCGTTCAAGCCGAACCCGCTTCGTGGCATCGCCTGCGTGCCTGCGCTACGCTTGCACGCATTCGCCGCCACTGCGCTGGCCGGCTTAACTCAGGTGTTAGGCATCAGCAAATGACTCTTATGACACCGGAAGTCTTGATTTTGGCAGCAATCGGCGGAGGCGCGGTTCTTGTTGGGTTGATCCTTCGGTTCATGCCTGAGAGCAAGCCAAAAGAAGTATTCTTCCATTGCACACGCTGCAAAGCCGTATCACGGCACAATGAACGTACTATTGAGGCTTGGCGCAACAACAAGACGCATTTCTTCTGCCAGGCCTGCCATGCAAAATGGTTGCAATCCAAGCCACCCCGAGAGCGGGAGCAATTTTCCTCTGGTGGTTCTGGTGGTTCTGGGTGTCTCGGGGTTGTAGCTTTGTTCGCACTTCTACCAATGGGCTGCCTACTCACATGGGCTTATGCCTAACAATGCGTTCAAGCCGAACCTACTTCGCTCCACCAACAACGTGGCAGATAAAGCTTGCCACGTTGTTGGCTCCGCTACGCAGGTCGGCTTAACTTAGGCGTTAGACACCAGAGTGAAAGACGTCGTACTTCCAACACTTCGAGCCCGCATCGCACTCACGTCGATGTGGCTGACCTTTTTCGCATGGCTACTAACAGTCCAAGGGATTCTTCGTCCCATAGCGCGCGAAGTCACGACACTTTGCTACTGCGATTCGCTTCCGTATGTGAGAGGTGAATTGATCTACTTCGGATACCTTGCCTTGGCAACTGCCCTGCCATCCTATTGGCTTGCATTCCGAATCTTTCGCACTCATCAGACGCCGCTTCCCGGCGCGTACGTTTTTCTCAAGACCGAGGTGCGGCGTGGCTGGAGAGCGAATTTCGCTGCGCTCGGTTGGCTCACGATTGCGATAGGCGTCACCGTTGGCTGCATCTATGCCTGGATTCAACTGGACGTCTACGAACTGCTCAACTATGAAAGGTACAGTGGCTGTAGGTGACGACACCCCTGTTCGACGATTCGATTCCCTCGCTGGTGTCTAACCCTTCATTGGAGCGGTCCGTGTCGACACCCCGGGCCGGGGCCGCCGTGCCCCTGCTAGGATGCACGCCAGGCACGTCCATCAGCGGCTTTCGTGCGGCCGCTCAATTCAATCGTTAGGCGGCAGGAGAACTATCATCGATACGACCAGCATTCTATTGGCCTTTTCACAGATTGCCCTCGGACTGGCGGGATTCTCTGCGATTCTCGTTGCACTTAGTGGAAGCCCTCACCAGTGGACAGCGGTCGATTCGTTCCGAATCAAAAACATGCTTTCCTTCAGCTTTGAAGCAATTTTCATCGCACTGATACCTGTCATGCTCAAATTCTTCGCGATGTCAGAGCCAGCGTTATGGCAGGTCTCACTACTTGCCCTGAGTGCTGGCACTTTGGGTGGCGCGGCCTTGGCGTTCATCGGTTTCCGCAGGCTCTCCGATCAAGAGCGCTTGGTTCTGCGCCCGCCGCTTGTATATTTCATATTGGCCCTGCTTCTCTCGGCGGCTTTGATCGAGCTATTTGTTGCATTAGGCAGCACGGTCGCTGCGCCAGGCACATTCTTTGCGGGATTACTTACGCTACTTGGCATGTCGGTCTACTTAATAGTTCGCTTTCTCTTTGCACGGCCAACCGCCTAACAAGTCATTCAGGGGGGACGGGGTAGTTCCCCCGCTTTAGTGGACACCCTGACCTAACCAATCAGGAGTTGGGTAGTTCCTTCGGTTCGGTGGACACCCTGATCTAACTTCAGGAGTGCCACATGCCAAAGCCAGGCCCCCGCACCACGTATCGATACAGCGAGTCATTCAAAGCCACCGCCGAGCGCCTGAACAGCCCTCCCGGCGTCGCAGTTGGCGACGTCGCCGAGTCGCTTTACCCCCGTCCCTACATGTTGTCTCGTTGGCGCAGGCTTGAGCGCGAGGGGCAGATCGTGGCCAAGGGAGTGGATGTCGACCTGGCGGCATCGCCCTGGTCAGCAGCTTGCGCGCGGTTCCACAATCCGAGAATGCGTCGTAGAGTGACCCGGCGTGACCGGGAGTTCCAAGCCTTAATCAAACTGTCCTTTGAAACTGGGTAGAGCCCCTCCACCAAAAAAGGCGATCGTAATGGTTGATATAAAGTCAAAGTTTCTGCTCGCATGCGGGGT
>JBKJMK010000377.1:0-7651 GCA_046596005.1 Usitatibacteraceae bacterium
TGCACTGCGTATTCATCGTAGGCGGTGATAAAAACAATATGCGCCGCGTCACCAATCTCCGCCGCGACCTCCAGTCCGGTCTTGCCGGGCATGCGAATGTCCAAAAACGCGACATCCGGTCGATGCGCGTTCCACAACTTGAGGGCTTCGTTGCCGTTGTTGGCAACGAATGGCGTTTCGAGTTCGGGCCAAGCCGCCTTCAGTGCTGCCACAAGGCGCTCGCGCATCAGGGGTTCATCCTCAGCGATCAATGCAGTTGTCATATGCCATTCCCTTTCAAACCGGTTCATCCGACTCAATTTCACACTTTTGCGTACTCGCAATCAACGGCAAATCAATCACTGCAACGAATCCGTGCGGTACGTTTTCGGTGACAACCAACCGCGCCTGACTCGCAAAGAGCGCTCGTAGACGCTGGCGAATATTATCCAGCCCGACGCCGCCACCAGCGGTTGAGGCGTTGTGGCCAGGCCCTAATCCTGTGTCGGCGACGGTCAAACGCAGACGCTCTGTGTCGAGCCGCGCCATCACACTGATTTTCCCGCCATCGGGGTGTGGCTCCAGACCATGCTTGATGGCGTTCTCCACCAGTGAAATCAACATCGCTGGCGGCATGCTGATCTCGCTCAGCGTACTTGGCAAATCGAGTTCGAATTGCAAGCGATCATGCATGCGTGTTTTCATGATCATGAGATAGGCCTCGATGGCCTTGAATTCTCGTGCGAGCGTTGTGGTGTCTTCGCGCAGGCTGGCAAGGCCAGCTCGTAAAAACGTGATGAGTTGCGCAGTGAGATGCGCTGCCTCGGGTGCCTTATGGTCAGCCAAATGTTGTACAGAGGCTAACGTATTGAATAAAAAATGCGGCTCGACCTGCGCCTGCAATAGTTTCAGCCGCGCATCGGCCAATTGTCGCCGCATCCGCTCTTGTTGCGCCAGACGCGCAAGATCTGCGTTGTTGCGCTGCAACTGCATGCGCCGATACTGCACGATACTCACCATCAGCACGGCATAAACCAGCCCCGTGACGAGCCCGCCGATCAGAATCTGCGGGGCTACGTAGGCAAACTGTTCCATCACTGTCGAGAGGTCGCCGGCCAGGGCCAGCTTTGCCGCAATGCCACCGATGACCGCTCCGGTGATCGCCATGCCCAGCATGGCGGCGACACTTCTGAGTCCGATCTTGAAGCGCGACGGCCCGAACCATGCGCCGGTCAGCGTGAGCGTAAATGAGATCAACAAGATGCCCGACAGCATGAACGCGCCGAACCAGCCGAGCCCGCCCAACGAAAGCTTGCTCACAACCGCCATGAGTAGCCAGACGGCGATGAACAGGCTAATGTTTCTCCACAACCGTTTCTTGAAAACACCATCAAATGCCAGCAGATCGACGCGCTCGGCAGGCGTGAGTTTTGCGAGGTTTCTTGCCTCGAAACGTGCGTAAGAAGCGCGGATGGAATGTGTGATCGACATGGAAATAGTTGATTAGTGGCAGAATACCCAACATCGCGTCACCCAACAATGCCTGAGCGATGAATGACGATTGTGTGGGACGAATCACCATTGCCCGGGCCGCAGCGTGCGCAATATGTACATTATTCGTCATTACCCATAAAACCATCAAAAGGAAATTCGAAATGGCTGATATCTCTCTCAAACGCGCCCATACGCTGGGCCTGAAAGGCGCACATGCGGCCGCCAACAAAATGGTCGACAAACTTTCCGAGAAATTCGATCTCAAGGGTTCGTGGAGCGGTAATACCCTTAACTTCGCGCGCCCGGGTGTTACCGGCGTGCTTGAGGTATCGGATCACGATATGAAACTCGATGTCACGCTTGGATTCATGCTCAAGATGATGAAAGGGCCGATCGAGCAATCTGTGCATGAACAATTGGATATGGCGCTCAAGCACAGCCCGGCCAAGCCTGATTTGAAACCGGTAGTAAAGGCCACCGCTAAATCCACCCAAACGGCCGGTGCGAAAAAACCCGCACTGAAGAAAAAATAAAGTTGGCGTGTTAACCGCGATAACTGCGAACTGGCTTACGGCGCATCATTTTTGTGTACCCTTGATCTTCCAGTCATCAATGACCAAAAACGGGTCGGCTTCACCGCTGAATATTCGCTCAATCAATAAAGCTTCACGGGACGCAACCGTCGCCAGAAAATAATCGGCACCATTCATGTGCCGGAACGCGGTGAAACCTGCTTCCAGAAACTGCTGCATTTCACCCAGGTCAGCCAGGCGCGCAGGCTTGCGCAGCATTTTAAGCGTAGAAAAAATCAGCGGTTTCTTCACCATCCGGTCGAGTCCGCTACCAACTGCTTTCATCAAATCGATCTGGTGCAAACGATCATCGCGCCGGCCTACAACGCGAAACGCCTTGATGTAACTCGCCTCCGAAAGCGGCTGCGAACCCAGCGCATTGGTGAGCGCCTGATCAAATTCTTCGGCGAGGACGTCGAGTTCCAGCGCCATATCAACAGCCTCAAAAGCGAATTTGGGCAATAGTCGTTTGATGGTGGGATACATGCGTGAGAGATCGCGGTCACGAATGGTCGAGTCCTTGATACCGTAAAGCTCGTCTAAAAAAAACCTGACAGCAGGAGCGTAGCGGTCATCAGCCGCAAGATCGGCGTAAGTTTGCGCCAGACGCCGCTGTTGCCAGACTTTGACCGCTTTCAGACGTGCCTGAAAGCCCGCATCGCGGCCAACAGAAGTTGCCAAGGCACCGCGCAGTTGTTGGAGCCGTTTGAGGCGCTCTAGCATTGTTGTTTTGCCTTATGTTGCGGATCTGATGTTGCAATGCAACAGATTAGAGCAATCAATCTAATACACATCTCGCGAATTAAAAGTTCACTGGTATTCTAGCTGCCAATCTCTCACCTTAACTGTCCCGGCAAATATGGACCTCAGCGAAACCAGCAGCAACCCCGCCACCGCATTGCATGATCGTTTTGTTAATGCACGGAGCGCCTATGCTGTGACACGAATGCCAGACGTTCAAGCCCGCCGCGATGCCCTCGAACAACTTGACCGCCTGCTGACCGGGAACGTGAAAGAAATCGCTGCGGCCATCAGCGCCGATTTCGGTAACCGCTCTCTGCACGAAACGCAATTACTGGAGATTTTTCCCGCCCGCGCAGCGGTGAAGGACGCTAAACGACACGTTAAATCCTGGATGAAGACAAAACGCTCCTGGGCCTCGTTGTGGTTTCTACCCGCGCGTACCGAGTTGCGTCCGCAACCACTCGGTGTAATCGGCATCATCGTGCCGTGGAACTACCCCGTGCTGCTGGCGGTTGCGCCGCTGGCCGGTGCCTTGGCTGCAGGCAACCGTGTAATGATCAAGATGAGTGAGTTCACGCCGAAGACCGGTGCGCTATTCGCCCAGCTGATTAGCAAGTATTTTTCGCCGGATCACGTCTGCATCATCAACGGTGACGCCGAGGTGGCGCGTGAATTTTCAGCATTGCCATTTGATCACCTGTTGTTTACCGGCTCCACCAGCGTTGGCAAGCACGTGATGCGCGCTGCGGCGGAAAACTTGACGCCGGTAACACTGGAACTCGGCGGTAAATCCCCTGCCATCATCGGTCCGGAGTGCAAGATCGACGAGGCCGCTGAAAAAATCCTGTTTGGCAAATGTCTCAACGCGGGCCAGACCTGCATTGCGCCCGACTACGTATTGCTGCCGCGGGCGCAGGAGCAGGCTTTTGCAACCGCAGCACAAGCCGTGGTGGCGCGGCTATATCCGACCCTCGCAGGAAATCCCGATTACACCAGCATCATTAGCCTGCCCCATCTGCAGCGACTGAAAGGCTATCTGGATGATGCCGCGGCAAAAGGCGGCACCGTATTGGCAATTTCCCCGGCCAATGAAACATTGGAAGGGACGCAAAAAATTGCGCCTACGCTGGTTGCCAACGTCAACGACGATATGCGCGTCATGCAGGAAGAAATTTTCGGCCCGATCCTGCCACTGGTGGCGTATGACAATCTCGATCAGGCGATTGCCTACGTCAACGCTCGTCCGCGCCCGTTGGCACTTTATTATTTTGGCAACTTTGACGACCATATCCAGCGCGTGCTGGACGAAACGGTCGCGGGCGGTGTGACGATCAACGACGCCCTGCTGCACATTTCGCAGGATCACCTGCCGTTCGGTGGCGTGGGCCCGTCCGGCATGGGCTCTTACCATGGCAAGTTTGGCTTCGACACGTTCTCGAAATTGAAGCCGATTTACCATCAGCCCGCGTTAAACGGTTTGTCATTATTCAAGCCACCGTATGGCAAGCGCTTCGATTCGCTGATCAGGTTTTTGCTCAAATAATATGCTTGCCTCCCGTCGCACATTTCTCAAAGTCGGGATTGTCAGCGTATGCGTGCTGATCACCGCGCGCGTGCTGGATCGCGAAGTCTTTGCGCAAGCTGACAAACCCGGTTCGCTGGACTTAAAAAAAATCGCCAACAAGGATGCCGTTTGTATCGCAGCCCTTGCAGCCGCCGTACTCAAGGGCGCGTTGCCTGATGAGCCAACTGCGCGCCTGATCGCGATCAACGAAGTTGTTGAAGCATTTGACCGCACTGTGGCGGGCTTGTCGCCCGCCGTGCAAAAAGAGCTTGATGAGTTGTTGAGCCTGCTTACCTTCAGTCTCACACGACGTTTTGTTGCCGGCGTGTCCAAACCCTGGGATGAGGCATCCGAGGACGACGTATCGAACTTTCTCAATCATTGGCGGCAGAGTCGTTTTACCCTGTTGCAACAAGGCTACCAGGCGTTGGCACGCGTGATCGTTGCCTGCTGGTACGGCAATCCGCTGTCCTGGGACAAGATCAACTATGGCGGACCGCCGTTTGGAAAAGAGCTGGGGCTGCTGTGAGCGAATCAATAATCAAAGACCCGATCAAACTTGCCCTCGCCGACCGATCGCGCGGCTGGAAAGTGATTGACGGGACGCGCATGTCGCGCGATATGCATATCGAGTGCGACGTCGTCATCGTTGGCTCTGGTGCGGGAGGCGGCACTGCGGCGGAAATGCTGACGCAGGCGGGGCTGAATGTGCTGATGATTGAGGAAGGACCGTTCAAGAGCTCCAGCGATTTTCGGATGCGTGAGCGCGATGCCTATCCGCAGCTCTACCAGGAGTCGGCCGGTCGCCAGACCAGGGACAAAGGTATCACTATTTTGCAAGGCCGCGCTGTTGGCGGTTCAACGACGGTCAACTGGACATCGAGTTTCCGCACCCCGCCCACCACCTTGAGGCATTGGGAACAATTCTGGGGCCTGGACGAATTTACCGAAGCGAAGATGGCACCGTGGTTCGAGAAAATGGAGGAGCGACTCAACATTGCACCATGGCCGGTGCCGCCAAACGAGAACAACGAAATACTGCGTCGCGGTTGCGAAAAACTGGCTATCCCGGCAGCCGCAATTCGCCGCAACGTAAAGAACTGCTGGAATTTAGGGTACTGCGGCATGGGCTGTCCAACCAACGCCAAGCAGTCAATGCTGGTCACCACCATACCGGATGCGCTGGACCGGGGCATGTCACTGATCCATTCGGCACGCGTCGAAAAGCTTTCATCGCGCTACGGACAAATCACCAGCCTTGTCGCGCACGGCATGGCGGCCGACGATGTGGGCGTCAATACGCGCTCTGGTCCGCACCGCATTTTCGTCAAGGCTAAACACTATGTTCTCGCGGGCGGGGCGATCAACAATCCGGGCCTGATGCTGCGCTCCAAACTACCCGACCCGCACGGCACGCTGGGCAAACGCACCTTCCTTCACCCTGCTCCGGTGAGTGCTGCCATCATGGATGAAATGGTCGAGGCATATTCTGGTGCGCCACAGACGATTTACTCGGATCATTTTCTTGACACCATGCCACACGATGGCCGCATGGGCTTCAAGCTCGAAGCTCCGCCAATTCACCCGATCCTGGCTGCCATCACCCTGCAGGGCTTTGGCATTGACCATTCGATGTGGATGACGCGCTTGCCGCACATGCACGTGGCTATCGCACTCATGCGCGACGGCTTTCATCCGCAAAGTGTCGGTGGCCAGGTTGCAATCCGCCATGACGGTAGCGCGCTCCTCGATTACAACATCAGCAGCTATGTGTGGGATGGCATGCGGCATGCGCTGTTGGTCATGGCGGAAATCCAGTTTGCCGCAGGCGCAAAAATTGTCATGCCACTTCACGAAGATGCCAGGCCATATCGCAACTGGGCTGACGCCAGGCGTGCCATTGCATCGCTACCGATGCAAACTTTGCGCACGCGTGTGGCGAGTGCCCATGTGATGGGCGGCTGTACCATGGGAGCGGATGCGCGTTCTGCGGTGACCCGTGGCGATGGGCGTCACCATCAACTTGAAAATCTCTGGGTGTTCGATGGCTCGGTGTTTCCGACCTCTATCGGCGCCAATCCGCAGCTTTCGATTTATGCGATGGTGGCTCGGAATGCGACGCGACTGGCAAATTTGTTGACAACATCAGTCGCACTCCCGGCATAAGTGCTCTAAGTAAGCGCTTCGGGCAATGCGGAACAACAAAAATCGGTAAACTCAATACCTGGCGCGGCGCTTCGGGCATTTTATCGCCAGGATAGCCGCCAAATGGCGATCTACGCCACAATATGCGGTGGAATTTATTTGCGCAAACCAGCTTGAATCAGGAACCTTTAAGCGTATGTCGGTTCCGATGAAGGGCACTGTTGACCCGATATCATCCAGAACAGGTTTTTCCTCGTATCCTTCCCTATGACCCTTACAGCACACAAAACTTTATTTGCCCTCCGCACCATTGGCGTTACCGCCGCAGTGCTGTTTGTTGCGGCACAATGCGTCGCCGGGCAAATCTCGGTGCCTGTCAAGGACCCGGCTGGTCAGCCGGTTGTTGACGCGGTCGTTTACGCCAACATCATTTCTGGCGTCGCGCCAACCAGACCAAAACGGGAAATTTCCGTTGAGCAGATCAACAAGGAATTTGTGCCGCTCGTTAGCGTACTTCAAACCGGGACGCTGGTAAATTTCCCGAATCGTGATCAAGTACGCCACCACGTTTATTCGTTCTCGCCGGCAAAGACATTTGAAATCAAACTTTACTCCGGCGTACCCGGCAAACCGATCCTGTTTGACAAGCCAGGGGAAGTGGTGCTTGGTTGCAACATCCACGATACGATGTTGGCCTACATGCTGGTCGTGGATACGCCAATTTTTGCAAAAACTGACAAGCGTGGCGTCGCGTTGCTGGATGGTTTATCTGCCGGCGAGTATGAGGTTCATATGTGGTATCCGGGCACTACTGCATCGACCAGGCCCGCGCCGCAAAAAATTAAAATTTCCGCGAATGAGACGGCAACACTCCCCTTCACGTTTAGCCTGAAACCACCTGGCGTGAACGCACCGAAACCCAGCACAGGGAAATGAATTTTTTTCGATTTGGGCGTCTCGAAAAGCGCATCGTCGTATTTTTTGTTGGTCTGCTTGTGGTCGTGCAAACAGCGGCATTCTTCTCCATCAGGTACGCAATCGAACAAAACGCCCGCCGTAATCTGCGCGAAGAACTTAGCGTTGGTGCGCGTGTTTTTAAACGCCTGCTTGAGCAGAAAGAAGAGCAACTCGTTGCGGCAACAAACGTACTGAC
>JBKJMK010000402.1:0-4560 GCA_046596005.1 Usitatibacteraceae bacterium
ATAGGAGCTGAGCACATGAACGTCTCCGCTAATTTGTTTGGTGTACGCCTCTCGGCGCAAAAGGGCCGCCTCGTTGCGGATCTCATTCGCGGCAAGAAGGTCGATCACGCCCTCAACATCCTTGCCTTCTCGCCACAAAAGGGCGCGACCATCATCAAGAAGGTGCTGGAATCCGCAATCGCCAATGCCGAGCACAACAACGGTGCCGACATCGACGAATTGAAAGTTGCCACCATCATGGTTGAAAAGGGTCCTGTGCTGAAGCGCTTCACCGCGCGCGCCAAAGGCCGAGGGAACCGCATCATCAAACCGACTTGCCACGTCTTCCTGACGGTTGGCGACGGCAAGCAATAAGGGGCAACGATGGGTCAAAAAATATCACCGATTGGGTTTCGTCTGGCAGTCCACAAGAATTTTGCTTCAAAGTGGTACGCCAACAGCAAGAACTTCCCGATCATGTTGCTTGAGGACATCAAGGTTCGCACTTACCTCAAGAAAAAACTTGCCAGTGCGTCAGTCGGCAAGATCATTATCGAGCGCCCGGCCAAGAACGCGAAGATCACAATTTACTCATCGCGTCCAGGTGTGGTGATCGGCAAGAAAGGCGAGGACATCGAAAACCTGCGCGTTCAGTTGACCAAACTGATGGGCGTGCCGGTGCATGTCAATATCGAAGAAATTCGTAAACCCGAGACCGATGCGCAGCTCATTGCCGATAACATTTCCAGCCAATTGGAGAAGCGTGTGATGTTCCGTCGTGCCATGAAGCGCGCCATGCAAAACGCGATGCGTCTTGGTGCACAAGGCATCAAGATCACATCGAGCGGTCGCCTGAACGGTGCAGAAATTGCCCGTACCGAGTGGTATCGCGAGGGCCGAGTCCCATTGCATACGCTCCGCGCAGATATTGACTGCGGCTTTTCCGAAGCCCGCACCACGTATGGCGTGATCGGCGTGCAGGTTCTCGTATACAAAGGCGAAATGCTGGCCAAGGGGCAAGAGCCCGTCGCCGCACCAGAGCCGCAAGCAGAAGCGCGCAAACCGCGCAGAGCAGGAGTGAAAAATGCTGCAGCCAGCTAGACGTAAATACCGCAAGGAACAAAAGGGCCGGAACAAAGGTATCGCTACCGCCGGTGCCAAAGTTTCCTTCGGCGAATTTGGATTGAAGGCCGTTGGCCGTGGTCGCTTGACCGCACGCCAGATCGAAGCCGCACGTCGCGCCATGACGCGTCACATCAAGCGCGGTGGTCGTGTGTGGATCCGTATTTTTCCGGACAAGCCGATTTCCAAGAAACCTGCCGAAGTCCGCATGGGTAACGGTAAGGGATCGCCAGAATACTACGTGGCAGAAATTCAGCCTGGTAAAGTATTGTATGAGATGGACGGTGTGGATGAAGCACTGGCACGCGAAGCGTTCACGCTTGCAGCAGCCAAATTGCCGATCAAAACCACCTTCGTTCACCGCATGATTGGTTAAACGGGAGAACCCAGATGAACACAAAAGAAATGCGGGCCAAATCCCCGGAAGATCTGAACAAGGAGTTGCTTGGGCTTCGCAAAGCGCAATTTTCATTACGCATGCAGATCGCCACGCAACAACTGACCAAAACCAGCGAAGTGGCACGAGTGAAGCGCGAAATCGCCCAGCTCAAAACCATTCTGACTGAGAAAACGAGGGCCGCACAATGAATCAAGTAACGCCAGTGGCTACCGTAGAAAAAAACAAACGTACGTTGACGGGCCGTATTGTCAGCGACAAAATGGACAAAACCGTCACCGTCCTCGTTGAGCGCGCGGTGAAGCATCCCGTGCTCGGCAAAGTGGTGCGTCGCTCCAAGAAATATCACGCGCATTCGCCAAACAATGAGTTCAAATCCGGCGACACCGTGATGATCGAAGAATGTCGTCCGCTGTCGAAAACCAAAGCCTGGCAAGTGACCAGGCTGTTGGAAAAGGCGCGCGTCGAGTAACGCTCGAATCCGCTGCAGATAAAGTAAAAGCCCGCGTTGTGAGACGCGGGCTTTTTTCTTAGGCAAGGTACTCCCTGCCAACGATTGAGGCCGCACCGTTCACCGCGTTGTTTGCACTATCGGCCAACGAGTTTGGTTGAAACAACGACTTTGACACTGCAACCGAAACGCGACTACCGCGACGAGTTGACAATGGGGTGGGTCCCTTCCGCGGCGACTTGAAAAAAATCAAGCTGCCTACACTGGTGATTCATGGCGATTCCGATCCGATCGTGCCATTCGAGGTCAGCGGTGCGTGTACCCCAAAAGCGATCCCGGGCAGCCACCTGAGCCTGATCAAAGGTGGACCACACGGATTCAACCTGTCACACGCGGCCGAATTCAACAAGAGCTTGCTGGACTTCCTGGCGCGCTAAAGGTTAGGATAGGTTTAGCCATCCCGAGTCTACCCATGAACGCCAACAGTTTCGACGTATTCGAATCTAACGCCCGCGCCGCCGGCTTCGATGAAGCCGTCGTGCGCGAGTGGGCCCCGGACACCGTGGTCGAAACCCACGCCCATCCGTTTGACGCCGATGCGGTGGTGACGCAAGGTGAAATGTGGCTGACCTGCGGCGACATCACGCGCCACCTGAAGCCCGGCGACACCTTTTCGTTGGCGAGCGGATCTCTCCACGCAGAACGCTACGGCCCGCAGGGTGCCACTTACTGGGTCGCGCGACGCACGTCTTCCCGTAAAACGCCATAAAAGTTCAGCACGACGAATAAGGCTGAAGATCTGGCCTTGCTTGTCGATTCAATCAGTTCGCGGATCGCGCCCCGGCCATATCGCTGCGTTATTTGAAGTTCATTCAAACGGATAACGCACACCGATGATGTTGCGGATGTCGTCCATCCACGCAAGCGTCGTCAGCGTGTCCTGGTGGGTTATCAGCGGGCTTTCGATTTCACCGCGACGGATTAAGCACATTGCTTCCTCAATTTCGCCTTCAAAGCCGTTGATACGGAATGGTTGGTGCACTGTGACGACGTCCTCGCCCGCGATGTGCAGTTCTGCGTCGGTCGCTTCCCAGAAATGCATCGGCAGGCAGATCGCACCGCGTTCGCCAATAATTAGGAAACCGTTGTCCGCGATTGCATCGAAGGCACAGATAAACTGCGATGAAACATCATCGGCAAATTCGAGCGTGGCACTGACACGGTGATCGACGCCACTCGGGCCGATCACGCCGTGCGCATGCAGCGATTGCAGCGGCGGGCACTGTCCCATGGCGGCCTGCAATGCCCAATGCGTCATCGTCAAATTGTAGAACCCGATGTCGAGCAGCGCGCCGCCGGCCTGGGCCGGATCGTGAGTGCGGCTCGTGGCATCGAACGGCACGTCAATGCAAAAGCTCGACTGGATGCCGCGCACGCGACCGATCGCGCCAGAGCGAAGCCAATCTCCCACCACGGTGTACACCGGCAGAAACCGCGTCCACACCGCTTCCATCAGGAATACACGATGTTGGCGGGCGAGTGCCACGACATCGAGACCCAGCGCATGATTGGGCACCAGCGGCTTCTCGCACAACACCGGTTTGCCTGCCGCAAGACATTGGCGGATCGCATCCGCATGGAGCGCATGCGGGGTCGCAATGTAAACCGCATTGATACGGTCGTCGTTGCAAAGCGACCCGATATCGCCCGCAACCTCAACCGGCGCGCCATCGAGTGACCATGCCTGCGCAAAGGCGACAGCGCGCAGCGGATCGCGCCCGTGCACCGCGATCAATCTCGCGCCCTCCATTCGCTGGACGGCCTCGGCAAAACGGTGGGCAATTTTTCCGGGACCGATGAGGGCCCATCCGAATGAGTTCATGATTGCAGGTCGAAGGCGGTTATTTTGAGTACCTTGGGCAAGGTCAAATCAAGGTCTAATCAAGGTCAAATTGATTTTGAATTGGCGTTGACAACGGCAGGATCAGGCCCGCTTGAGGAATTGTTCGATTGCAGCATTGACCACCTCTGGATGCGTGATCGGGCCCATGTGGCCAAGCGCGTCGAATCTTACGACTTGCACCTGAGGAAGTGCGGACAGTAGTATCCGAGCCACACCGTGAGCCGAGACCGTCGAGCGGCCGCCGATCATGTACAGGACCGGGATATCGAGTTGACGAAACGCCGCAAGTGGTGTGGGCTCGGCGAAAAGAGCGTGCGCCCATCTGCGGACATTCGCGACCGACGAGGCGATGGGCTGTTTGCGCGGTTCAGGCGTACTTGCCCAAGTGCCATTGCCCATCCAGTAGTCGATGAATGCCTCTGCCGCAGCGTCTCGGTCACCGCGTTCCAGCGCGGCGCTGGCCATGTGGACGGCGTTTCGAATACCATCAGCCTCGTTTGGCGGTGGGCCTTCGGCGTCGATGAGAGAGAATAGAGTGGGTTCGTACAGCGCGAGGGCCCGGACTTTTGCAGGGTGCGCAAGGGCTGCTATCAGGGCGACTGCGCCGCCATAGGAATGTCCAACCAACACTGCAGGGTGTTCGGTCTCGACCAACACTGGCTCGATCAGTTGTACCTCGTCTCTGAGTGAAATGAACCGATCAGAATG
>JBKJMK010000419.1:0-3688 GCA_046596005.1 Usitatibacteraceae bacterium
TGCACAACGCCGCTGCCTGAAAGCCAACGCCGCACTCACGACCCGCGTCATGGACCTGAAATTCTCGCATGAGCACTACGCGCTCTATCGGCGCTATCAGTCGCAGCGGCATCCGGGCGGTGGCATGGATCACGACAGCCGCGCGCAGTATTCGCATTTTCTATTGCAAAGTAATGTGCACACACGGCTGGTGGAGTTCCGTGACCATGGCCACCTGCGCATGATCGCCATCGTGGATGAGCTGACCGATGGCCTCTCGTCTGTCTACACTTTTTTTGAACCCGAGCTGGCGCGGCTGAGTCTGGGTACTTACAGCGTCCTCTGGCAGATTGCCGAAGCACGTCGGCGCATGCTGCCCTTCATCTACCTCGGCTACTGGATCGAGGAAAGCAGGAAGATGAGCTACAAGACCGATTTTCAGCCGATCGAGGGACTGGTGCACGGAAGCTGGACGCGACTGGTTGTCGAAAACCAGCTTATGCCCGGCAAGTAACGCCAGCGCTTGAGTTCAGGCCGACGCCATATGCAAATACCATGCATCGCCGTCCCCTCATTCATGATCCATATGAAAAAAATCGCCGCGCCATCCTGAGTCCGGTCTGCGAACTGGGAACGCGCGCAGTGACAACCATGTTCGCTCGGTTAAAATGCTTTCACTCAGGCCAACCCGCATCGCCGCATCATTGCCCATGTTCTACGCTCTCGCCCGCACCGCCCTGTTCGCGCTCGATCCGGAAGTGGCGCATCACCTCGCTTTGCATTCGCTGGCAAAGTTGCAAACACTGCATCTATCACGCCTGCTCGGCTCACGCATTCACGCGCCACAAGAAGTGATGGGGCTACAGTTCGACAATCCGGTCGGGCTCGCGGCGGGCCTGGACAAGAATGGCGAATATATCGATGCCCTGGCAGCAATGGGATTTGGCTTCATTGAAGTCGGTACCGTGACGCCGCGCCCGCAACCTGGCAATCCGAAACCACGCATGTTTCGCTTAACTGAACATGAAGCACTCATCAACCGCCTGGGTTTCAACAATCAGGGGTTGGATGCATTCGTGGAAAATGTCAAACGGGCTTCGTACAAAGGTGTTCTGGGCCTCAACATCGGCAAGAACGCCGCTACACCCATCGACAAAGCGGTCGATGATTACGTGACCTGTCTGCGCGGTGTCTATCCCTACGCAAGCTACGTGACCGTCAATATTTCCTCGCCCAACACCAAGGGCCTGCGCGATTTGCAGGCGGCAGAACAACTCGAAAAACTGCTATCGACATTGAAGGCCGAGCAGACCCGCCTCGCCAAAAAACACAAGAAGCATGTTCCGCTGGCGCTAAAGATTGCACCCGACCTGGATTTGAAATCGATCAGGGACATTGCAACACTCACGATCGAGAATAATTTCGAGGCCATCATCGCCACCAACACCACAACGTCTCGCGACGCCGTACGCGGGCATGCGCATGCCAGTGAGCTGGGTGGCTTGTCCGGCAAGCCACTGTTTTCGCCGTCCACGGAGGTGTTGCGCGAGCTGGCGAAAACGATCAAGGGCAGGATTCCCATCATCGGCGTTGGCGGAATTCTTTCGGGTGCCGAAGCCAAAGCGAAAATGAATGCGGGCGCGTCACTTGTGCAAATTTATACCGGCTTCATTTACAAGGGACCGGATTTGATTCGTGATGCCGTCAAGGCGATCATTGCAAAGTAGCTAATGCTTATCGGTCTTCCGTGCGAGATCAAGGATGCCGAGCGCCGGGTGGCGCTCACGCCGGACGCTGTGCAAACGTTGCGCAAACAAGGTCATATAGTGCGTGTACAGACCGCCGCAGGGATTGGGGCGGGCTTTGCGAACGCTGACTACATCAATGCGGGCGCGCTAATTGTTGACAACGCAACGGCAGTATTTGACGTCGATCTGATTGTCAAGGTGAAGGAAATCCAAACCGGTGAATGGAAGCACTTGAGACCCGACAGCACGCTATTTTCGTTCCTGCATTTAGGCAGCGACCACATCATGGCAAACGAATTGCTCGCGCGCCGCGTCACTGGTATTGCGTTTGAGACAGTCGAAGACACCTCCCATCACCTCACGATTCTCGGTCCGATGTCGGTGATTGCGGGAGAGATGTCGATCCTGATCGGCGCAAATCTGCTGATGTCTCCCAATGGCGGCCGCGGTGTGGCCATTGGCGACGCCCGCGTCGTTGTGATCGGTGCTGGCAACGCCGGTGCTGCGGCTGCCACCACCGCGCTCGCCCTGGGTGCAGATGTATCAGTGTTGGCGAGAGTGGGACAAAAACTCGCGATGCTTGCCCACAAGTTAGGATCGAATGCGCGTACCATCGCCATCAATCCTGAAGCACTGGCAAGCGCGCTTGCCGGTGCCGATCTGGTCATCGGCGCGGTCAACAACCCCGGCAGCGCCACCCCCAAACTTCTCACCCGCTCGCACCTCAAAGCGATGGGGCAAGGCGCGGTGCTGATTGAAATCTGTATCGACGGCGGCGGCATTTCTGAAACCGCGCGCGCGACCAGCCACGCTGAGCCGACCTATATCGAAGAAGGCGTGGTGCATTATTGCGTGGCCAATATGCCGGCAGCCGTCCCGCGCTCAGCCAGCATCGCGATCTCAAGTGCGGTGTTGCCGTATTTGCTGGCATTGGCGAACAAGGGCTTGCGGCACGCACTTCGCGATGATGCCGGTCTGGCGGCTGGTCTGCACATGCACGGCGGACGCATCACACATGCGGCGGTGGCAGAGGTGCTGGGTTTGCCTCACTGTGATCCTGATGCGTTGCTGTATTCGTGCTGAATAATATTCTCATGCCGACCCTCGCCGAAAAGATCGACGCACTACTGCCGCAGACCCAATGCACCCAGTGCGGATATGCGGGCTGCATGCCTTACGCGGACGCCATTGCTGCAGACGAGGCCGATATCAACCGCTGTCCTCCAGGCGGCGATGCGGGTGTCATCGCGCTCGCAAAATTGCTGTCGCGCAATGTCATCCCACTTGACCCCACGCGCGGACTGCATTTGCCGCATCGCGTTGCGGTCATCGATGAAGACACCTGTATCGGTTGCGGCAAGTGTCTGCGGCCTTGCCCAACCGACGCCATCATCGGCACCAGCAAGTTCATGCATTCGGTGGTGGCGTCGCTTTGCACTGGCTGCGAATTATGCATTCCGCCCTGTCCCGTAGATTGCATACGCATGGAACATGATCCCAGGTTCCCGGTCATGATGAATGCCGATGAAGCGCGTTCCCGCTACGCCTTTCATCAGTTGCGCTTGGCGCGCGATGAGCAAGAGCGCAATGCTGCGCTGGCTGATCACGAACGTGCAGTGTTCGGACCAGACGGTGAGAATTGATGGCTGAAACTCGCGTCATGAAACCTGCAGAGCGTCACGAGTTTTTCCGGCGCTTGCAGGAAATTAATCCCCACCCGAAATCGGATCTGGCGTACCAGTCATCATTTGAATTATTGGTGGCCGTTATTCTCTCGGCGCAGGCAACCGACAAGAGTGTCAACATCGCGACCAAAAAATTATTCCCGGTTGCCAACACGCCCGAAACGATCATGGTCCTTGGCGAAGAGACCTTGTCTGATTACGTCAGGACAATCGGACTATTTCGTAGCAAGGCAAAAAATGTCATCGCCATGTGCAAAATGCTGATTGAACGACATG
>JBKJMK010000174.1:0-11779 GCA_046596005.1 Usitatibacteraceae bacterium
CAAACGACGCGGACGCGAGTCGCACAATCGCTTTCTCAGCAAGAGATCCTTGCAGCGCTCACACAAATCCGCAGCAAATCAGACATCAGCATCGCCAAGGATGCACTGACCAAAAAAGCGGATCAGTAAAAACCTGCCGTACGATGTTGCAGGCAGTTGCGCGCGTTTCTACTTACGCCTTTAGGCTGAACACGTCTCTCGGATTGCGTAGTTCGGCGATATCGTCCAGTCGCGCTTTGACAAGTTTCATGAAATTTGGGTGCGTCAGGATATAAAACTGTTTATCCCGGATGGCGTCAAACGTGATGTTGGCAACGTCCACGGCGGTTAGCTTGCCTGAACTCACGGCCTTGTCGATCATTTGTTGCGCCTGAATCATCGAATCGGTAGGGCGCTCCAGGTTCTGCATATCAGCAGGTCGTGATATGTGTGACTTGGAAATTCCCGTCGGTGTGAAACCAGGGCAAAGCACCGACGCTGCAACGCGCGGCTCAATTTTGGCCAGATCGTGGTAGAGCGATTCTGTGTGTGCCACCACCGCATGTTTGCTGACGTTGTAGGCACCCATCAAGCTCGGCGAGATGAGCCCCGCAATGGATGCCACGCTGACGATATGGCCTTCGTACCCGGGATCATTTTTGGCAGCCTCAAGCATAAGTGGGGTGAAAATGCGAACGCCGTGAATCACGCCCCACAGATTGACGTTGAGCACCCATTCCCAATCCCTCACGGTATTTTCCCAGACAAGTCCGCCTGAACCCACACCAGCATTGTTGAACAGGCAATGCACCGCGCCGAAAGAATCAGTTGCAAGCTTTGCCAACGCCTCAATGTAATTGCTCTTCGACACATCGCCAGCCAGCGCAATAACTTCTGCTCCGTGCGATTTCAATTCTGTCACGGCCTGTTGCAATGGCTCGTCACGAATATCGCCAAGGACAAGTTTCATCTTGAGAGTGGCTGCCTTGTCGGCAAACGCCCGGCCCAAACCGCTTGCACCGCCGGTGATCACGGCAACTCTGTTTTCGAAATTCTTCAATTTAACTCCCAAAACGGTACTACCCAAACTCCGGCATTGGTGCGGCTGAACCGGAATTTATGACTGAAATAGCGCGTAAATGCTGGTTCTATACAAACTCATGCCGGCATGCCACTCGCGATGACGTTGAATCCGCAATCCACATAGGTGATTTCGCCGGTCACGGCACTTGCCAGGTCGCTCATCAAAAACGCGGCAACATTGCCTACTTCCTCTTGGGTCACATTGCGTCGCAACGGTGCCTGTTCCTCGAAGAACTTCAACATCTTGCCGAATCCGCCAATACCCGCTGCGGCGAGTGTCTTGATCGGGCCAGCGGATATGGCATTGACGCGAATGCCTTTTGGTCCAAGGCTCGCCGCCATATAACGGGTCACTGCTTCAAGGCTTGCCTTGGCGGCACCCATCGTGTTGTAGTTCGGCACAACGCGTTCTGCACCGAGGTAAGACAGTGTCAAACAGGCAGCATTTCTGCCTTGCATCATCGGTAGCGCGGACCTTGCCAGCGCGGCAAAGCTATAGCTCGAGATGTCGTGCGCAATGCGGAAATTTTCTCGCGTCATGCCTTCCAGGAAATCGCCGCCAATGGCCTCGCGTGGCGCAAATGCGATCGCGTGGACAAAACCGTCCAAGCCGTCCCAATGCCTGGCGAGCTCGACGAAAAGATTGTCGATGTCTTCGTCCTT
This sequence comes from Usitatibacteraceae bacterium, assembly GCA_046596005.1. GTDB lineage: Bacteria > Pseudomonadota > Gammaproteobacteria > Burkholderiales > Usitatibacteraceae > UKL13-2. The sequence continues at coordinate 1,726 of JBKJMK010000174.1, forward strand.
GGAGACATCGCAAGGCAGGATGATCTTGCCGTCGAAATCGGGTGCCAATCTTTCTACCCGCTCGCGGATGCCTTCGCCTGCGTAAGTAAAGGCCAGTTCAGCTCCTTCGCGTTTCATTGCCTTGGCGACACCGTAGGCGATTGATCGTTGCGACAGCAAGCCGGTGATCAGGATTTTTTTATTGGCAAGAAAGCCCATGACTTGATTTTCTCTCAATATGTAATTTTGAAGCGTCAAGTTTAGCCGATTCAATCGCGGCAAAGTCTGACACAATGGGCGGGCTGAGTTTGAGTTATAGTTAGCGTTTTTTTTCGATGGGTTGTTGGCCAGACCACGGGATAATATGCGGTTCAATCAATTTGTCATGCAATTGCTGAGTGTTTGTTTCGCGTGGCCCTTGATGGCATTGGGGCAGGGTGCGCAGTCACCATCCCCTGATCGCGCAGATCCGGCAAAGGTTTTGCGCTATGCATTTGAAATTGCCGAGACCAGCTTTGATCCGCAAAAAGTCAGCGATGTCTATTCAATCATCGTCAACAGTGCCATGTTCGACGCGCCACTTCGCTACGATCATCTCGCCCGTCCTCCCAAGCTTATTGCCAATACATTGGTCGGCATGCCGGAAGTGTCAGCCGATTACAAAACGTTTGTTCTGCGCGTGAAGCCGGGTATCTATTTTGACAACAACGATGTGTTCGGCGGTAAGAAGCGCGAACTAACCGCGGAAGATTACGTCTATTCGATGAAGCGCCTGTTCGATCCCAGGCTTTCTGCGCCGTCGCTGGCGGAAATGGAAGGCTACATTGTCGGTTCAGAAGAGTTTCTGAAGCGCATTCGCAAAAGCGGAAAGATGGAGTACGACACCCCGATAGAAGGATTGAAGGTCATTGATCGGTATACGTTCCAGGTAAAGCTGAATGCGCCAAAGCCTACGTGGATTTATAACTTTGCGTCTTGCACTGTGACCTGCGCAGTCGCTCGTGAGGTTGTCGAAAAATATGGCGACGACATCGGTGCCAATCCGGTCGGGACCGGTGCCTATCGTTTGCAATCCTGGAAACGTTCGTCGAAGATGATTTTTGAGCCGAATCCAAATTATCGTGAAGATTATTATGCTGCCGAACCCGCGTTAGACGATAAGGAGGGGCAGGCAATACTCGCAAAACTGAAGGGCAGGCGCCTGCCGATGGTTGGGCGTTTCGAGGTGTCAATCATTGAGGAGCGTCAGCCGCGCTGGATTTCTTTTATCAACAAAGAATTCGATCTCTTGTGGCGCATGCCAGAAGACGTCGCCCAGCAAGCCGTCCCCAATCGCACGCTTGCGCCAAATCTGGTGAAGCTGGGAATTCGTGCAGAGTTGGTGCCAGCCCTGGATCTGACATTTCTTTATTTCAATATGAAAGATCCGACAGTCGGTGGATACACACCCGATAAAGTTGCCCTCCGTCGTGCCATTTCGCTAGCCTATCGTTCGCAAGATGAAATTGACATCGTACAAAAGGGACTCGCCATCATCGCCCATACGCCGTACAGTCCTGGCGTTGCAGGTTACGATCCAAATTTTCGTACCAGCGCCAGCGAATACAACCCTGCCAAGGCGCGCGCGTTGCTTGATATGCACGGATATCTCGACCGCAATGGCGATGGCTATCGCGATATGCCTGACGGCAGCCCACTCATTCTGAAGAGCAATTCCACACCGACTGAGAAAGATCGAACGGTGGATGAACTTTGGCGGCGCTCGATGGATGAAATCGGTATTCGTATCGACGTCAGGAAAGCAAAATGGCCTGACCTGCTGAAGGAATCAAACGCGGGCAAACTCATGATGTGGTTCCTCGGTGGGTCCGCAGCAGCGCCGGACGCCGATACCTGGTTACAGTCGCTGTATGGTCCCAACTGCGGGTACAAGGGTAATCGAGCGTGCTTTCAGTTGAAAGAATACGATGCCGCGTTTGAAAAAGCGGAACGCATGCCTGACAGTCCTGAGCGAACCAGGCTATATCAGGAAATGGCGCGACTCATGGTTGCCTATGCGCCGTGGAAGATCAACATGCACCGCATTTTGACTGACATGTGGTATCCGTACGTCATCGGCTTCCGCCGCCCGCTGGTTCAGACCGAGAGCTGGTGGAAGTACGTCGACATCGATCTCGATGTCAAAAAACAATTTGAGGCCAGGTAAGCGTGACACTCGCCCGCACGCGGAACCTGCTTGCCTGTAGTGTTGCGCTCCTGGCAGCGCTCGCTTCAGTCAAGTCTGCCGCACAACCTGATCCCAACAAAGTATTGCGCTACGCGTTTGAAGTCGCTGAATCAAGTTTTGATCCGCATAAAAACAGCGACGTTTATTCCGGCATTGTCAATAACGCCATATTCGATGCGCCATTGCGCTATGATTTTTTGGCGCGGCCACCAAAGCTGATTCCGAATACGCTTGTCGCGATGCCTGAAGTCTCGGCCGATTACAAAACGTACACACTGCGCGTGAAGCCCGGCATTTATTTTAGTGATGATGCAGCGTTCGGCGGCAAGAAACGCGAACTCACCGCCGAGGACTACGTCTACTCGCTTAAGCGCTTGTTTGATCCCAAGCTTGCGGCCCCGCAACTGGCTGAGGTCGAAGGTTATATTGTTGGCTCTGAAGAATTGTTGAAACGCGTGCGCAAAGCCAACAAAATGGATTACGACACGCCGCTCGAAGGTTTGAAGGCGCTTGACCGCTATACGTTTCAGGTCAAACTGAATGAATCCAAGCCGAACTGGATTTACAACTTTGCCGACGGCCGGGTGTCCAGTGCGCTCGCTCGTGAAGTTGTTGAGACGTATAAGGATGATATCGTTTCACACCCTGTCGGCACGGGGCCCTATCGACTGACGTTCTGGAAACGTTCGTCGAAAATGGTTTTCGAATCCAATCCGAACTTCCGGGAAGAATATTTTCACGGCCAGCCGGCTGCTGACGACAAAGCAGGCCAGGCTATTCTTGAGAGACTTAAAGGCAGGCGTCTGCCAATGATTGGTCGGGTTGAGGTTTCCATTATCGCGGAGCAGCAACCGCGCTGGATATCATTTCTAAATCGGGAATTCGATTTGCTGTGGTTGATGCCGGAAGACTTTGGAAACATGTCGGTGCCCAACCGGAAGCTTGCGCCAAATTTGCAAAAAGCTGGCATCGTCATGGAGCAAATCGCCGGGATGGATCTCACCTATATCTACTTCAACATGGAAGATCCGATTGTTGGTGGCTATACACCAGACAAAATCGCGCTGCGTCGCGCCATCTCGCTTGGCTACAAGACCAACGACGAAATCAGCATCATCCGCAAAAACCTTGCAGTGCCTGCCCACACACCATACGCCCCCGGTGTGGCAGGGTACGAGGCGGGATTTCGCACCAGCGCAAATGAGCATGATCCGGCCAAGTCGAGGGCGCTACTCGATATGTACGGGTTCATTGATCGCGATGGAGACGGATTTCGCGAAATGCCTGATGGCACACAACTGGTGCTCAGGTTTAATTCTTCGCCCAGTGATCGGGATAAGCAAATCGATGAACTGTTGGTACGCAGCATGGATGACATCGGGCTGAAATTAACGGTGCGCAAAGCCAAGTGGCCGGATTTGCTGAAAGAGTCGAATGCCGGCAAGCTGATGATCTGGCAGCTGGGTGCGACCGCGTCGTCGCCCGACGCGCTTGGTAGTCTGCAATCGTTGTACGGTCCCAACGCCGGCTTCAAGGGTAATCGCGCCCGCTTCAAATTGGCAGCCTATGACGCAGTGTTTGAAAAAGCCGAGCAGCTACCGCATAGCCCGGAACGCACCAGGCTCTATCAGGAAATGGCGAGATTGATTGTTGCGTATGCGCCCTGGAAAATAAACACGCACCGCATTTTGACTGACATGTGGTATCCCTATTTGATCGGCTTTCGCCGTCCGCTGGTGCAGACGCAAAGTTGGTGGAAGTTTGTCGATATCGATCTTGATGTCAAGAAACAGTTTGACGGCAAGTGAGCATGCGCCAAACGAAACTATCGAGCTGGGTTGCAGTGTTCGTCTCAACGTTGTTGAGTGTGTTCGCAGGAAATTCCCTCGCGGCGGATAAAGTAAAAACGATCCGCTTCGCTTTCCTCATTGCTGAAACCAGCTTTGATCCCGGGAAAGTGTCTGATCTCTACTCGAACATCATCAATGAAGCGATTTTCGATTCGCCGCTGACTTATGATTTTCTCGCACGTCCCGCAAAATTGATCCCCAATACCACTGTCGCCATGCCCGAGGTGACCGATGTTGGCAAGACGTATACGTTCAAGTTCAGGCCCGGTATTTATTTTGCGGATGACCCTGCGTTTAACGGAAAGAAGCGCGAGCTCACTGCATATGACTACGCTTATGCGCTGAAGCGGTTCTACGATCCGCAATTGTCTTCACCATGGCTTTGGTATGTTGAAGGCAAGATCATCGGCGGCGATGAAGCGATGGCAACTGCGAAGAAAGCCGGCAAGTTTGACTACGACGCACCAATCGCAGGAATTGAAACGCCCGACAAATACACGTTGCGGGTTCGACTCAGAGAAACTGATTACAACTTCATTTATATTTTTGGCACTGTCCAAACGGCGGCGCTCGCACGCGAGGTAATCGAAGCGAATGCAGCAGATCCCGGCGCGCATCCGGTTGGCACCGGGGCGTTCCGGCTCGTCGAATGGAAACGTTCGCACAAAATTGTGCTTGAGGCCAATCCAGGGTATCGCCAGCACACGTACGAAGCCGAACCGGGTGACGACCCGGAGGCGCAGGAAATTTATCGGCTGATGAAGGGCAAAAAACTGCCGCAAATACAGCGTGTGGAAGTGTCGGTGATCGAAGAGTCGCAGCCGCGATGGCTGTCATTTGTCAATGGCGAAACTGATTACGCCAACGCGCCCAATGAATTTGCGGGTTTTGCTTTTCCCGGCGGAAAGCTTGCGCCCAATCTTGCCAAGCTTGGAATGCGCGGGCAGCGCTTCGTCGAACCTGATCTGGTATACACGTACTTCAATATGGAGCACCCGGTGGTGGGTGGCTACACGCCAGAAAAAGTTGCACTGCGGCGCGCGATGTGGCTGGGCTATAACATCGACGAGGAAATCGCCGTCATTCGTAACGGTGGCGCAATGAAAGCCGAGTCGCCGATACCGCCTGGCGTTGCAGGCTACGACCCTGCGTTCCGCAACGCTGGCGGTGACTACAACCCGGCAAAAGCGAATGCGCTGCTTGATATGTACGGCTACATCGACCGAGATGGGGATGGCTACCGTGAGAATCCGGATGGCTCCAAGCTTGTCATTGAAAAAGCTTCCGAGCCTGATAGCACCACCAAACAGTACGACGAATTGTGGAGGAAAAAAATGGATGCCATCGGTCTGAAGCTGGTCTGGAACAAGGCCAAATGGCCGGATTTGAATAAGCAGTCGATGCTGGGCAAGTTGGCAATGTGGCAGGTTGCGTGGGGTGCGGACTACCCTGACGCCGAGAATTTTTTGCAAAACCTTTACGGCGGCAATATCGGCAAAAGCAATCGTGCCAAATTCAAGCTGCCCGCTTTCGATAAGCTCTACGAACAGGCCCGCCTGATGCCGCCCTCACCGGAGCGCAACAAGCTTTACAGCGAGATGGCGCGGCTGGTTTCCGCCTACGCACCCTGGATACCGAACGTACACCGTCTGCGCAGCGAGGTCTCCCAGCCCTGGGTGATCGGCTATGTGAAGCATCCGATATTGAATGCGCCATGGCTGTTTATGGATATCGATGAGAGTAAGCGGCCCAGGCATTGAGATGTGATTGTGTACTTCGCGATGGCTTGATGATTGAAAACACTAGCACTGGCGGACATTCCATGGCATTTTCGTGCCAGCGTCCGCGCCGAATGGCGATCTACGGATTTTACCGTTCGATTAAACTTGAAACAGCAGGAGTGTGATGTGCGTTGGACGGTAACCGAAAATTCGCCATGTCGTTGGTTGGTACCGCTGATCGCCGTGTTGTCGTTGCTGACACTACAGGCTGCGGCGTCTGCGCCCGCTGTCGAAAAAAAGACGCTGAAAATTTCTTTCCGTGCAGCGGAAACTGGCTTCGATCCGCAAAAAATCGAGGATCGCTATTCGGTTGGCATATGCGAAAATATTTTCGACTCATTGCTCACTTACGACTGGCTGGCGCGCCCTGTAAAACTCGTTCCGCAGGTGGTCGACGCCGTGCCAACAGGCGAGGAGGGCGGCACCCGATTCACATTCCGCATCAAGCCCGGCATTTATTTTGCTGACGATCCTGTCTTCAGGGGTAAGCGCCGCGAGTTGGTCGCCAGGGACATGGAGTACGCGGTCAAGCGGTTTCGCGATCCGGCTAATCGCAGTCCATATTCGTGGCTGTTTGAAGACAAGATTGTCGGCCTGGATGAGTTCGTCGCTGCCGCAAAAAAAAGCGGCAAGTATGACTACGACGCGTCCGTCGAGGGCGTAAAGGTACTCGACAGATACACGATTTCGTTCAAATTGCGCGAACCTGACTTTAACTTCATTTATTTCTTCGCGATGCCTAATGTGGTTCCCGTGGCGCGCGAAGTGATTGAGGGCTACCCCAACGACACGATGGGCCATCCTGTCGGTACCGGGCCATACGTACTCAAGGAATGGGTGCGCCGTTCAAAAATTGTGCTGGAGCGAAATCCCCATTACCGCGGCCATATGCTGAATGCAAAGTATGCGGACGCGGCTGACCAGTGGGACACCGACGCGATCAAATATCTGGGCGGCAAAACGCTGCCACTGATCGACCGTATAGAGATCGCGCCGATCGAAGAAGAGCAACCGCGATTTCTCGCATTCATGAATCGTGAACACGCTTACATTGAAGAAACCCCAGCCGTATTTGTCGACCAGTTGTTGCCGAATGGCCGCTTGTCTGCGGCGATGCAAAAACGAAAAATCCGGGTCTTCCGCGAGGAGGCGCCGGAGCTTGTCTGGGACGCATTCAATCTCGACGATGCTGTCGTTGGTGGCTATGGGCCGCAACACGTCGCGTTTCGGCGCGCGTTAGTGCTCGCGCATGATCGGGGACAAGAGATAGCCATCATCCGCCGCGGCCAGGCGATTGCCGCCCAAAGCCCGGTGCCACCCGGCATCATCGGCTTTGATCCCGCCTTTCACGTTATCGAGCAGGAGTTCAATCCGGCGCGCGCAACTGCGCTGCTGGATATGTTTGGTTACGTCGACAAGGACGGTGATGGTTGGCGCGATATGCCCGATGGCACCCCGTTAAAACTCACCTACAAGTACCGATCGAACGAAGAGACCGCACGCCAGCAGGCCGAACTGTGGGCGAAATGCCTTGCTGGCGTCGGCATTCGCATGGAGGCGATCTCGGTACAGTTCGCAGATCTTCTCAAAGATCGCAAGGTTGGCAAATTTCAAATGTCCGGTATCGCCTGGACGGCAGACTACCCGGATGCACAGAATTTTCTTCAGTTACTCTATGGCCCCAACACGAATATTTCCAATGACGCACGTTTCAAAATGCCCGAGTACGACCGTTTGTACACGCAGTCGCTGAAACTGCCGGATAGTCCGGAACGCAACAAACTGTACGGGGAAATGAACCGCATCATTGTCGCGTATGCACCTTGGCGGCTCGGGGTTCATCGCATATTTAGCCATTTCATCAACGAGTGGGTACTTGGTTACAAGAAGCACCCGATTTTATTTACAAGTTTCAAATATCTGGATATTGACGCTGCCGCCCAAAAGGCGGACATGCAACAATAGCTGACGGCTGTCATTTTTTAACTGAAGGAGGCCCGATGGGTGCCTATATTGTTCGACGACTCTGGCAGATGATTCCTACGCTTCTTGGCGTGGTGCTGTTGATATTTTTTCTTTTTAACTGGGTCGGTGGTGATCCCGCGTTGGTGCTTGCGGGCAAAATCACGAACCCGGAACAGATTGAAAATATTCGCAAGCAGCTCGGCGTTGACCAGCCCTATTGGTATCAGCTGTGGGTGTTCATCAAGCAGATCGCCACGTTTGATTTTGGTCGTTCCTGGGCGACCAATGAGGCGGTATCGAACATTCTCATCACCCGTGTCGGCCCGACGCTCACCATCATGATTCCGGTATTGCTGCTCGAAACCATCATCGGTGTGGTGTTGGCAGTCGGTGTCGCCTACGTGCGGGGCACACTTACAGACCGCGCGATCATGATGGTCTGTACCGTGGCGATGTCAATTTCGTTTCTTGTGTATATCATCGTTGCGCAGTACGTGTTTGGCTTCCAGCTTGGCTGGTTTCCCGTGCAGGGCTGGAGCGACAGTTTCGCGAAAAACATTGCCACGTATGCACCGCTGCCAATTTTACTGGCGGTATTTGTCGGCCTCGCACCCGCGCTCAGGCTCTATCGCAGTTTCTTTCTCGATGAAGTGAATCAGGATTACGTACGCACCGCCCGCGCCAAAGGCCTGGGCGAAAAAACAGTGATGATGAAGCACGTTTTGCGCAATGCCATGATTCCGATCCTGACAAACGTGGGCATCTCGTTGCCGGGGATTTTTGTTGGCTCGTTTTTGCTGGAAACTTTCTTCTCCATTCCGGGATTGGGTCGTGAAATTCTGACCGCTGTCAATCGTTCTGACTTTCCCGTCATCAAAGCGGCGACCGTGTATCTGGCGGTGGTGACAATGCTGGTCAATCTCGCCGTCGACGTGCTGTACAAGGCTGTCGATCCACGCGTTGTGTTGAAATAAGAGGTCAAAGATGAGTGCCGTTCTGACTAGCAACACCGCTGCCCCAATTCACCAAGCCTCACCTGGTCTCTGGATGCTTGCGTGGCGCAGACTCAAACGCGACAAAGTGGGCATGGTCTCACTATTTGTCGTGGCCTTTTTCCTGCTGATGATTGCTGGGTCCTACACTGGGATCATTGCCAAAAACTGGTCCAAGGAAGTCGGCGTCTCTTACGCCAACCCATCCTTTATGGCAGGTGCGGTAAATCTTGAGGCAGTGAAGGCTGACAGCAAAGAAGGCGCAGCGAAAATTCCTTATGTTGACCTGTCCGATATCGACCCACTTGCTCCACGCTACAAAGAATGGGAAGAGCGCACAGCCAAGATCAAGGTGACAGAAACCCCGCGCGCAGAAACACTGCCGTTTGGCGGCGACAAATGGGGCCGCGATGTATTGCAGAAGGCGATCAAAGGTGCGCAGACATCGATTTTTGTCGGCCTTATCGCCGCGCTTCTGGCAACGATCATCGGCACCACCCTCGGCGCGCTTTCCGGCTATCTGGGCGGCAAAGTCGGCGATGCGCTGGAATGGTTTTATAACGTCTTCAGTTCTATTCCGTACATCCTGCTAATACTCGCGTTCGCAGCGGTGTTCGCAAGCTCGCCCGCAATGGCGGATTTTCGCGGCGTGCCGATGGTGATCGCCATCCTCGGGCTTACCGGTTGGACGGGTATTTACCGGTTGATACGCGCGGAATTCATCAAGCATGGGTCACGCGAATATGTAAAGGCTGCAGAGGCCATCGGCGCATCGCACAGCCGTCGCATGTTTGTGCACATCCTTCCGAACGTGAGCCATGTGTGTCTGGTGCAACTTTCGCAGCATGTTGTGCAATTTATCAAGGCTGAGGTAATTCTCTCTTACCTCGGTCTGGGTGTGCCGGTTGATTCCGTTTCCTGGGGCACCATGCTCGCCGAGGCGCAGAGCGAGTTGGTGATTGGCAAATGGTGGCAGTTGGCAGCAGCCGGAATTTCGATGGCGATTCTGGTAACCGCATTTTCGATGCTCACTGATTCGCTGCGCGATGCGCTCGATCCAAAAATCAAATAAGCCAAAGGCCCTGAACATGGAAAACATCCTTCAAGTCAAAGACCTCGGCGTAAAATTCCGTCTCGATGGCGGCACGATTTTCGAAGCTGTCAAAGGCACGTCGTTCGATATTCCCCGTAATTCGACCGTTGCGCTGGTGGGAGAATCTGGTAGCGGAAAATCGGTTTCGGCAATGTCGATCGTTCGTC